>DGRY01000030.1:0-19848 GCA_002391185.1 Prevotella sp. UBA4376 | reverse complement strand
TTGAGGCTGTTGCTCACCACCTCGCTTTTTCCTATTATCCAGCGGTATGTATAGAGTGTTGTATCTGCTCCTTCAGAAAACGAAAGCTTTGGTGATAGCTTTAGTGTGTCGCCCTGATAGAGTTTGTAGGTGTCGTTGTTTATACCTGCTACAGCCATTACTTGCTGTATGCTGATAATATCTGTGCTGTCCTCACCACCATAGCATGAGGCAAGTAGCGATATTATTGTCAACAGCAGAAAATATATCTTTTTCATAAACTAATTAAAATATATTCTATTACCTTTTTCATCATATTCCTCGTGAGTGAGAAACCATTGTTGGCATAGTGATATCCAGTGGTCGAGGATAACACTACTGCCGTCATCAACCCAGTCGGGATCAGTGAGTCCGCTTATTTGCAAGAACACAGCACACTTACGAGGTGAATAAGCTATCTTGCGCAGTTTGCTGTTGTTGTTCCAGAAGTTTGGAGCTATTGACAGATTTTTGGTAAAGCTGATGTCTATATATTGATATTCTGGTACACCAGCCTTAAAATCGTCATTTGGCACAAGGGCAATACGTGCCTTGTAGTCGTCGGTAGTGCTCATGCGGTCAAGATGTATTGTTATCTTCAAGGTGTCCTGTGCAAGCCCTCGTCTGAATGTTTGGGTTGGCGCCATAGTGTAAAGGTCGTCTGTCATTCCTTTTGATTCGTTGCTAACGAGTGCCACATTATAGTGTCGGTCGTTATCGTAGTCTATTGTTCCTTGCAGGCGCACAGGGATATTTAGTGTGTAGTTGCTGATGTTACTTCCAAGGAAATAGGCATTGAAAGAATATTCCTCAGGGTACAGTTCTGCATTGCCAAAAACAGAACCTTTGGCTATGTTCAGCGCAGTATATGATGTGTTATAAACCTCCAGTTTGTCTTCGCTACACGCCACCAGGCTTAGTGCCATGATTAGCGTGATAAGAGTATATATATGTTTCATTTTGAGTTTATAAGTTCTTGAGTTTATAGTTTATGAGTTCTCAATCAGTTTGTACTCCCTTCCCCATCGGGAAGGGTAGGGGATGGGCTTCCAAACTGCTTCTCATACTCTGGCAACGGCAAGGTATATTGCTCACTTCTGATAGCAATGGTGTTTCCACCATAGTAGCCATCGTCAACAGTAGTCATGTTGCGCCTTTTGTAGTAGTAGAACAGTTGTCCTTCGCCCTTGAAATCACAGATATACTCGTGAGTTATTTCCTGCCATATCTCTTGCTGAGATGCTGTAGTGTTCAGCTTAATAGCTTTGCGTGCCTCCTTCAAGGTGTTGAGCAACTCAACTGCTGTAGGACATGATGTTACACCATTGAGCGCACATTCGGCAGCAATAAGATACATTTCACTGAGCTTGAGCATTGGCACAACAGGATTCTTGTATTTGTAGCTGTCGCTACTTAGTGTGCTTCGTTGATAGCGTATGAGGTTTATCTTGTTGTTGGCACTGGGGTTCTTGAAAAACCAGTTCTGGCGTACATCACTTTCAGAATAAGCCTCTGTGCTCTTTATAAAATCCTTCGAGAGCCCTTCGAGATGTGTTCGAGATACTGCCAGTATGTTTTCGTTATATAGAGCGAATATCATTTCGGGCATGAACAAGCGGTCAACCTCTTCTTCTACACCATAGATGTTGGTCTTGAGAATCTCTGATTCGTTGATGAATCTAAACTTTCCTGAGTTGATAACCTCCATGGCATAGTTGGCTGCCTGTTGATAGTTCTGTCTATATAGTTCTATGCGAGCAAGCAGGGCTGTGCAGGCATAATAGTTCATACGCTCGTTGCGGTTGTAGTTCAGATATTTGTTGTTGTAGCTGTTGTTACCACATATCGGGTCGTGTTTCAATAGGTTGCGAGCCATAACAAGGTTGCTTGTCAAAGAGTCGAGCAACACTTCGGTAGAAGTTTTTTTGCCGAGGGCAAAACCGAAGTCGGTTTTGAAAGGCACGTTTGACGAACTGCTGTTTGTTTCCCAACTCTCGTTGAACATTCTTATCAGATCGAAATACATAAATGCACGCAATCCTAAAGCCTCGCCTTTCATTATCTGTGCAATATCCTCGCTAAGCATATCGTTAGCATTGGTGTTCATCTTGCTTAGCAGTAGATTGTCGTTGACAATGGTGTTATACATTGACAGCCAGATGTCGGCAATGTTTTTCTCGCCATAGTCGGTGGCGTAGTTCATTTGCGACCACGCCAGTCGGTCGGGCTCATCATCGCTGATGGTGTATTGTTGTGTGAGTGGTTCAAGGGCAAGCAATGGCAGGTTACCGCCATAGAGTTTCTGTGTACCCATGTTTATATACAGTCCTGTGAGCGAGGTGTAATAGCCTTCGGCTGTTTCATACATCTCGTCTTCGTTTCTGTCAGACTGTGAGCCAACATCAAACCACGAGCATGACTGTAGCAGGATTGCTGTTGCAAATGCTATAAATGTGATATATATGTTTATCTTCTTCATTTCTTTATGGGTGTTAGAAGTTCAACTGTAGTGAGAAAGTGAGTGAGCGTGTGTAAGGATAAGCCAATCCACGTTCCTGCTTAATGGTGCTCAAGTAGAACAACTCGTTGGCTGTGAGGGATAACTTAGCCATAGACAGCCATTTATTACGGAGCAACTGTTGAGGGAGGGTGTAGCTCAGGCGTAGTGAGGTCATACTTATGCGGTTCTCACGTTGCACAAAGCGTGATGTCGCTTTTGTTGTGCTATTGTCGGTAATACCCTTATAGCGTGCCACATCGCCCGGTTTCTGCCATCGCTCGGCAAGAGCCCTACGGTCGTTGTTCACCATGTAGTCAACATTCTCTATCTTACTTGCAAGGGTGTTGTTGTATTTGTCGGCTCCAAAGGAATAGCCAATGTTAGTGCCTGCTTCCCATGACTTATATCTGAAGTTCACACCCAAATAGCCTTGCATATAGGGCTCGTTCACACCAACAGCCACCTGATCGTTGGCATTCCATGTGTAGGTCATATTGCCATCTTTGTCGAGATATATTTCTCTACCTGTTCCTGGGTCAATTCCTAATGACCTCACGGCATAGATAGTGTTCATTGATTCGCCTTCCTTGAAAAGGAATACCGTACCAGTAGAACTGTTGTTCTGTGCATTTTCTTTTACCTGATCGTTATAAGCCTGCAGGGCATCAGAAATCTTTTCTATGCGATTGTGGTTGCGTGCGCCGTTCAGCGAGAAACTAAGCAACATATCTTTGTTTCTTATGGCAACATAGCTCAGGTTGAACTCTACACCTCGGTTGGTGAGGTTACCCATATTTGTTTTGTATGAACTGAAACCTATTGAAGGGGCAATGGTAATACTTGTGAGGTTTCCTTTGGTTGAGTTGTTGTATAGGTTCACCTCAAAGTTAAGATGTTTGTTGAACAGCTCTCCTTCAATACCAATGTTGCGATTGTATGTTTTCTGTCCTTTCAAGTCGGGATTGCCGAGTGTAGATATTATAGCTCCGAAATATCCGCCATAAACTTGATTTAGATAGCTGTATATGTTGTTGGCTTGATTGCGACTGTAGCTTTGATTACCTGTTGTACCGATGTTGGCGCGTAGTGACAGACGGTTGATATATTTATTGTTTGAAAGAAACTTCTCGTTAGAGATGTTCCAACGCAGACCAACAGACCAGTAAGGTGTTTTCTGTTGTCGGCGTCCATAGAGCGATGAACCGTCAAGTCTGCAGGTGAGGTCGCAAAGGTAGCGGTTGTCAAAAGAGTAGTTCTGATTGCAGAATATGCCTGCTGTGCGCACGGTTGACTCGTTGCCAGTGATGCGTCCGTAGTTCTCGTATTGTATGGCATACGACAGATAGTCTTGGTTGTTGCCAAGAAATCCTGTTAGTGCGTATGTGTCGGTTTCTGTCGTTGTCTGTCGTGCGTCGGCTCCAAGAATGCTCTGCACATCGAAGAGTCCGTATGTGTGGGTGTATGATGCAACAACATTTGCATAATAGGTTATGCCTGATGAATGTCCCAAACTGTATTTGCCTCTTTTATACAGTTCATCGGGTGTGGTGGTTGAATTGCTGTTGTTATTAATATAGGCAAAGCTGCCTGGTGATATATAGGCATCGTTGCGGCCGTAGTCATAGCTAAGCGAGAATGTGCCCTTTATTCTTAAATCGTGTAGCAGTCGCCAGTTAACACTCAGGTTGTTAGTGACATTCATTGTCTCGGCGGTGGTGTAACTGTTGAGGTATTTAGCCTCGTAGATTGGCGACTGCTGTGAAGCTGTTACGCCCAATGACATACCAGCTGGTGCCATGTTGGCAATAGACAGTGTGCGGTAGTAGTTGCCATTCTCGTCGCGGTCGGTATAGTAGGGCAGTGCTTTGGTGTAGGTAGAGAAACTGCCGTAGGGCGACTCGTTGCTCTTTACCATAGAGAATTGAAGGTCGTTGCTGATGTTTATTCTCTTTGAGTTGTATATGAGTTTTGTTCCAGCACTATACGATGTGCGACCTGACTCTTTCATCACACCCTCTGTGTTGCCAACCCCTAAGTCAACAGAGAAACGCACACCATCGTTGCTGTTCTCCTGTTTACCCACACTACCGTCAATCATGAGTGTGTGTTTCTGTTGGAAACCTAAACGTAGAGGCTTTTTGAGCCAGTAGGTGTCAACACCACTAAGAACAGCTCGCTTCACAGCGTTATATGAGTTGAGGTTGTTACCGCCGTCCTCACCTGGTTTGTAGGCGTCAAAGATACCTGCTGCCTTTTGAAATTCAAGAGCCTCGCTTGCATTCATAAGGTTGTATGAACTAAGGTCAGGAATCTCGAATTTTCCATTAAGGGTGTAGCTTATCTGTAGCTTTCCTGCCTCGGGCGATTTTGTCTCAATGACCACTACACCGTTGGCTGCTCGTGAACCATATATTGCTGAGGCTGACGCATCCTTGAGCACGGTAACACTCTTTATTCGGTTCATATCAAGGTCGTAGATCTTGCTTACGCTAACCTCAAATCCGTCAAGGATGAAGATAGGGAGCGAGGTGATGGTTTCAAGATTACTTTGTGATATGTCGGGCATGGTGTTCTGTCCACGTATCTCTATCTTGTCGGGCACGTGGTTAGGGTCAGAACCAAAGGTGCCGTAGGTGTCAACAACCTGAAACGATGGGTCGAACACTTTCAGGGCATCAAAAATGCTGGTGTTGTTAACCTCTCGCAACTCGTCGCCCGTAACCTGTACGGCTGTTCCCGTGAAACTGTTTTTTGCCTTTGAGAAATAGCCTGTAACAACAGTTTCTTTAAGTTCGTTTACATCAGGATTAAGTTTTATAACCACTCTTTTGCCTGGCTCAACAGAAATGGTATTTCCTTTGAAACCTACATAGTTGGCTGTGACATATAGGTTTTTACCATTGCCGTTAATCCTGAACTCTCCGTTAGCATCGGTAACAACATAGCCCAGTAACTTGTGTGACGGCTTCATACTTACCAGGCGGATAGTTACTCCAACAAGTGGTGTTCCTGTGTCATCGGTAACAACACCAGTTATTGCTGCACCTTGTTCAGAACTCTTGACTGTGTTTTGATTTACCTGTGCCTGCATGCTTGGTATGCTTACAAACAGCAGCAGTAATGGAATGATATAATAGATAGTTCTTTTCTTCATCATAGAGCGAGTAGGTGTGATGGAATAGGGAGAACGAGAGAAGGGGTGTTCACTCTCTTATTTAGATAAAACAGCTGTCCTTCGCCAAACAGGTCACGCTGATATTCATCGTAGATGAGTTGGCGCAGCTTTTCTTTTGTAATATTCTGTGCTGATGCTGCATAGTCAATATTCTTGTTTGCCTGCATGGTGGTGAGCAGCTCCAAGGCTTCTTCGGTGCGTCCTAACTCGTTGAGGGCTTCAGCCTTGATAAGTGTCACCTCGCCTAACTTGATATATGGAATGGCTGCCGGCAAGGTGACAGCTCCGCCAGTAGAACTTGTTACATAGCCACTCAAAAGTGTTTCCTTGCCAAACTTGTTTTCCATTGTGTAGCCTTCGTTGGTTGATTTGAACCATGCACGATAGCGAATGTCAGTGTTCTGCTGATATATGCCTCGCAGGTTTATTGTTGTAACACCAAGGCTCTTGAACAAGCTGTCGCTTAATGCAGTGAAGCCTTTTGGGGTAGAGGAAATACCGAAGATATATTCGCGTGAGAAACTATAGTCGCTTCCGTATTTACCTGGAGTGACATAATAGAACAGCTGGTTGCGTGTGCTAACATTGCGTAGGTGGTTAAACACCGAGTCGGCAGCATTTGCTGCTCTTTGATAGTTGCCTTCCCACAGAGCTACACGAGCCTGAAGGGCTTTCACGGCATAGTAGTTCATCTGGAATGTTCTTAGTGCTCTGTCAAGCTGACCTGCCTTGACGGTTGTTGTGCTACTCTTTAGTATAGGGTCGTAGGTGGAAAGCAACACCTCTGCACGGTCAAGGTCGTTGTTCACGTGTGAAAATATCTCTTGTGTGGTGAGTGGCTGAATGTTTTTCTGAGCATATTCTGTTACGTATGGTAATCCTGTGAAAGTTGGATTATGTGCTGGAAGCGGGTGAAAAAGACGAAGGAGATCAAACTGCAAGGCTGCTCTTAGGGCATAACATTCGCCTGTGATAACTTCTTTCTGACCTGCGTTGAAAAACACCACATCTGTGTTTTCTGCCTCGGCTATAATCTTGTTGCATCCTGTCACCACACGGTATGCTGTTGCAACAGTAGAATCGAGGGCTTGGGCAAAGGCAGGATTAGAGAATGTGCCATTGGCAGCTGCTGTTGACACATCGTCAAAGGGAGTGATATTGTGAGCAAGTGGTTCGTTCATCTTCAAAGTGAGCGTTCCACCGTATAGGTGTTCTCCACGCATCTGTGTGTATATGTCGGTTAGTGCTTGCAAGTAAGCACTCTCGTCTTTAAAGAAACGAGTGTCCGACAGGGTTGTTCCGTCGTTCTCTTGGTTTAGAAAGTCGGAACATGACGAAAGCAAAAATATAAGATAAAAGAAGAAAGAAGAAAAAATGGAAGTATGTTTCATTTGTCCTTGAGTTTAGAAGTGAAGATGCAATGATGCCACTATGCTGTTTTGCCATTTCCAATTTTCTGCAGTAAGGGTTATGTCGGCTGTTTTAACAGATCCCTTGAGATGGTTCCATTGATAGCCCAGCTGCATGGTTGTAAGTCGGTGGAAACCTTTGGTGCTATATAAGGCAACTGCTCCCGTAAGACTATTCCATCTGGCATTGAAAAGCATACTTCCTGAAAATACTCTTTGGTTGAGGTGTGTTTGTAGCGACTCATCAACAGCATAATAGTGAGTGAAGAAATATTCAGGAATCTCTGTTACCTTGTTGCGATTATAGTTTAGCGCAAGAGTTCCGTTGAGTTTCAACTCTTTATCCATGATTTTCTGTGTAGCTTTAATGTTGAAACCTTTGTTGCAAACCTGACCTCCATTATCGGGCATCTCGGTATAGCCATATACTAATGGCATGGCAGAGAAAATGAGCATATTGCTTGTGCGTTTATAATAGACATCGGCATGCAGTTCCAAACTGTTGGTTGCCATGTCAACAGAACATATTGCGGTTCGCATTTTGGTTGGGTAGAGGCTTTCGTTGGCTATTCCTTGTAGCGAAGCACCAAGCTGGTAGTAGTTGTAGATGTATTCATTCATCACATCATTGCGATAGTTGGCTCTCCAGTAGCTGTCAGAGAATGGCACAATGCCTGTTGTACCAAATGATGCTGTCAGTCGCAGTTTGTTCAATCCGAAGACTGGGGCATCATTTTCTTCAATCATTTCAAAATAGCATTTTGCTCCGCCATAGACAACTGTTCTGTTGTTCTTTGGCAGCAAACTGCTGTGGTTGATATTGGTTGTAAATTCCAAACCTAACCTATCGTGGTGGTATGCCACATCAACAAACTCCTGCAGCTCGTTTTCGTGATTGCGGTAGGCTGTTGGCTTTTGCAAGCTGTCGTAGGCTTGGGTAAACGTTACATATCCCATCTGGTCGCTGATTATTCCTCGTCCGCCATAGCCTTCACCCCAGTTAGTTCCGCTATATATCTTCATTCCTGCCGATGCTTTCAGAAGTGCGTTGTTATCAAACTGGTGAGTATAGTTTAGAGAGAAATCTCCCTGAAAACTGGTTATGTCGTGGCGCAGAATATGGTATGTGCCATTGGCACGCACATCGGCATTGTTGGCAAATACTTCCGACGATGGCGATACATATATGTCACGACGTGACAGCATACGGGCAAAACTGAAATGTCCGTCAGCCCATAGCTTTGGACTAATTTGTAGTCTTGCTGAGAAACGGTCGGTGAGGGTGGTGTATTTAGTTTTGTCAAATGAGCCTGCTGCATATTCAGTAACGTTAGGCAGATGTTCGTTTACATTTCTGAAAGTGATGTCGTTGCTTATGTTTAGTGCCTTGCGGTTATATTCAACCATTGCTCTGAGTCCTAAGATATCGCTCTTGCTTCCTTCCTTTATTCCTTTTGATGATGGTGACAAAAGGGCTGTGAGGTGATAGCCCACATATTTGTCGCCTCCTTCAAAATCAAGTTGATGGCGATGGCGAAAGGCTGTCTTGTCTGCCCAGTTGAGCGAAAGGTCGGTGCGATAGTTCACATTAATGCTTCCTTTCTCATGCTTTCTGGTTGTAATCTCTACCACACCATCGGCGCCATGAAGTCCCCACCGGGAGAGGGATAGGGCATCACGATGCAGCTTTATACTCTTTATGTTATACATACTCATGCCACGAAGCATGTCGGCTGACACACGCTGACCATCCACCACAAACTCTACATTCTGCGTCTTCACGCCTGTTGCCCACCTGGAAACACCCATTACTGATGCTGCAGAAGGCACATAGTTCATGGTTGAAGCAGAACTTTGTCTATCGAGTAATTGAAATTCGGGAGAAAGAATACTTAGAGCGTTCCACACATCAGAACGGCTCACGCATAATAAGTCATCAGAAAGAACATCTGTATCAATACTATCTTTCTGAGCATACCCCACCAGGCACATGCTCATAAACAAAAAGAAGCAAATCTCTCTCAAATATTTCATATTGTTAGTGCATCTCGCATTTTATTTTACATCGCAAAATTACAAAAAATTATCTATTTTACATTTAATTAAATATCAAAAATGCATTAAAGTCGCCCCGAAACTATCAAAATACTAATTTATGAGGATAAGCAAGCGCACGCTATGGGCGTGCTATTATCTCCTTCGCTCATTCAGATGCACCGGCTTCGCCGACAACATCTGCTCGGTCGATGACCTTCGGTTGAAGATTGAAGAAAAACCGAGAAAACATCTCTATGCGCGGTAAAACCGCTAAATGATAAATGAAAAATGAAAAATGATAAAGCAGTAAACTCAATCTGTTTGTCCTCCTTCCCTACTGGGGAGGACGGGAGAGGCTCCCTTTAAAACAAGTTTTCATCGCCCTAATCGTTTTCTATACACTATCGCAAGCGATAGTAACATGCTTTGAGAGATAAACCTATAAAACCTTATACAGAATAAGCATGTAATTATTTCATTAGGGTTTTCGGTGCATAGCACCGTGGCTTTTGAGATGTTTTCTTGGTTCTTTTTTTTATCATTGTTTCTTTATCATTTTTCATTTATCATTTAGCGAAGCAATGCTTCGCGCTGGTAGAGGCTATCAACCAGCAACTTTGAACATTGATTTTTTTCAGCAAGAAACTCAAACTGTTGGTTAGCCCTTCCCTACTGGGGAGGGATGGGAGAGGCTTCTCCCTCCTTCCTATACCCTAACAATACATTTCTTCCTATTCTCCTAAGAATAATGTTCGTTTGTTGTTCGTTTGTTGTCCGTTAACAGAACGAACAACAAACGGACATCAAACGGACAACAAACGAACAACAGATATTGTTACATTAGAGTGAATGTATAGTCAAAGTATTGGTAAGGTATAGGGAAAGTATGGTTTTATTTATTCTGGGGAAAGCATAGTTTGCTGCTTTCTCCATTTTTTTATTACCTTTGTGTGTATAAAACTAAATCATGAAATCTGTTATGGAAAAGAAACATTATTACGCTAAGAGTATTCTATCGTTTATGCTTGTTCTTTTTGCTATGCCATTGGGACATGCTGCAATGATAATCATGGAGAAGACAATGGAGCCTACAACACTTCATTATTCGGCTTTCTTCCTCGGACTGTTTGGTTTGATTGTTACTGTTGTTGGTGTGTTTGCCAAGGGTGGTACTCGTCAGACGCTTTATGGACTCTTTGGCGGTTTGTTCTTCTGGACAGGTTGGGTGGAGTTCTTGTTTAAATACTACGCAGACCGCTTTGGTGTGCAACCTCTGATTGAGAATGGAGAGGTGGTGACAAAGCCAGAGTATCTTATACTGCCAGCTTCGTTTGGATTCTTTATGATGTTCATGGTGCTTTATGTGTTTAGTTTGCGTACTGGATGTAATTTTATCAACTGGATACAGAAGCATATTCTGCGACAGAAGCGTGATATTATTGTTGCTACTCCTGTTACCCGACACATCGCTATTGTTACGTTTGAAGAGATAAACCTTATTCTGTGGGCAAGCTATCTGTTGTTGATGTTCTGCTATGATAATAATTTCATTGGCGATCACAGTCCGGTAACCATGGCGGTAGGTGCTGTATGTTTGGTAGGTAGTTTCTTTATCTTCAAGAAGCAGCTACGACTTTCGTCATGGGGTGCTAATATCCGTATGGCTATTCCTACTGTTATTGTGTTCTGGGTTCCAGTAGAAATACTTGGTCGCCTTAATTTCTTCAATGAGTTCTGGGTGGAGCCACAAAAGCATGTAATGGAAATGAGTTTCATCCTTATTGCTTTCCTCGTGTTCTTAGCTTTCCCAGTAGTTAAAAGCCTCAAGAGAAAACATTCTTGATATTATAAGAAGAACATATAAAAACATCTCGAAGCATAGCGATGCCTTTGGCATCTATGCGAGAAGATGCCTTCGGGCTTATGAAAGCAAACTTTCACGCCCTCACCATCTTCTCTGCGCTATCGCAAGCGATACCGCTTTGCTTCGAGAGATAAACCAATAAAACCCTAATCATAATTTGAAATTGGTTGCGCAAACGCAATTACAAATTATGAGTTTTTCAATAATTTCAATCCAGATGAAGATGATGTATAATAGCCTATTTTCATCTGTTTGAACTCCCTCTCCCTTTGGAGAGGGCTGGGGGAGAGGCTTTTTTATTTTAGGATTCCAGTCTGTGTATCCTTGTTATTCAGCTTGCGGTTGATGTTGCGGAATTGTTTGCCTTTATTTATTTTCCAACTGATGTTTAGGGATATTCTGTTGCCATAGTCTTTACAGTGGTCGATTGCCAGTCTGTGGATAAGGGCGTTATCAACTCCTCCTTTGTCTGTTCGAGGGTTCTTTTGGAAAGGATGTTGTGCGTAGATACTGATGTTGCAGTTGCCTAATTGATAGCTGCATGAAAAGTAGGTGGTGGCACTTTCGTGATTCCAACTTTCACCCTCCATAAATTTATATCCGCTGTCAAAATATGCCATTAAGGTCCATTTCCCAAGATATGCTTGCAGGTTGGCATTCAGTTGATAGGATGTAATTGTGTGGATATAGTTATCGCCTTTGTTTATGATTCGAAAGAGGTTTGTACCTATATTGAGATCCAGTTTGTCGGGGATTATAGACCAGTTGGTGTAGTTCATTACATAGAACATTTTTATGCCTTTTTGATTCTTTTGTGTATAGTAGAACTGGTTATCGTCAGAACGACTATAGCTTTCCATATTACAGTTTCTTATATTACGATAGGCTGTGTTGAGTTGATTGCTAAATCTTGGTTTTGAGAATGATATAGCTATCGAATGTTCTATACAGCCATTAGGTTTGATGTTAGGATTTCCAACTGTCCATTCCAATGAATTAACACGAATACGTGTGTCGCTAATCATAGCAATCTGTGAGATGTGCTGTGAAAGTTCAAAGGTGTAGCGCAGGTTCCAAGCATCAAAGAGAGAATAGGCTAATGTTGCTTTGGGACGGAAGAGCCAGTAAGAAAACTTGTTTGTTGACTGCTGGTATTGCTCGTTGCTTACACCAAGTCCAGCAGAATAGTTTAGCTTCTGCAGTTTTCCTTTCACTTCTCCAAAGAGATAAAGACTTTGGTTGTGCATATTGTTGACAGAGTTTACATCGCCCATATATTTATTGCTTGTGTATTTCAGTCGGTGTTGAAGTCCTGCTGAAAGAGTGACAGGTTTCAAGCGATTTTCATATATGGCTTCTGAGGTAAGAGAATAGGTTTTTCCATCAACGGAATAGGCATAATCACTTCCTTCATTGTTGAAATTATATGTGTTTGTAAGTATTGCGGTTCCCAACATGTTTGCGGTGATGGATTGATGTTTCCCTAATTGATGATAGAAATAAAGGTCAAGAATAGGTGATTTACTCTTGCTTTTGCGCCATTGATATGTTTCCAATGCCTCTTGCCCACTTTCCGAGAAAAGTGTTGTTGATGAATTTCCTGGTTTGTTATTGAAATCAAGTGTAAATGTGGTTTGGAAAACATATAATGAGGAGTCGGCGAGGTTGTATTTTAGTTCAAGTGTATTACCAAAGTTGCGAATTCTCTTGTTGAGTTCTTCTCTGTTTATGGTGTAGTGTGTGCCGTTGCTTAAAAGATAGTCGGACGTTTCCTTGCATGTGTATCCCTTGTTGTCCTGATAGTTAAAGTTATAGCTTACGCCAAACTCAGAGTTTTTATGATTCCACTTGCTAAACACAAGGTTATCGCCATACCATGATGTTAACGTGTTGCTGAGGTCGGCACCAATGGTGTAGCCTTCGTTGTTACAAGTAGTTTTAATGTTTATTACATAGGCAATGTCTTTTCCGTATCTTAATCCGGGATTGTTGATATACTCAATACTCTTTACTCGTTTTGGATTTAGTGCCAGCATATCTTCCTTGCTGCAAATAGCTCCGTTGATACGAATTTGAACAGTTCCTTGATTGGTGTTGGTACTGACAGTGTGCAACACTGGATCTATATCAATGTTTGGTAGTGGTAGTTTATTGAGCAAGGTATATCCGTTGGTTGCAGCTTGCTTTTCGGTAATAGAAGGAATAATCAATTTGCCGTCAGCCTGCTCTATTACCTTAGCTGCCTTTACGGTTACTTCATTTAGTTGCACTGTTTTCTCCTCTTGACAAAGTGCGTTGAGAGGAAAAAGAAACATTAAAAATAAAAGATAATTTTTCATCTTCGCTTCATTTTTTGAAGCAAAGGTAGCAATGTGTATAGATAAAATGGAAAAAAGTAGCTGACATCTATCTGACATTCCTTGTAAGGAAAGCTACATTGTTGATTATCAGGGTGCTATGAACGTACCCGTAGCTGATAGTCTTTTCCTCTTTCTGAGATAATTTCGAGGTTGCCTTTCTCCTCAGCAATAGGTTTAAGTCTGCGTATTAACGTGTAGAGAGTTTCGCTGGCATCAGGTTTCTTTGGCCAGAGAGCATTGCATATCTTCTGTTTTGATAGTTGGTGATTATCTGCGTGAAAAAACATTCTCATCAGTTGCTCTTGCATTGGGGTGAGTTTCACAGGCTGATTGTGAAGGTCATAGAAACTTTGATTTGTTTCGCAAAGAACTAAGTTTCCAAGTTTTTTTATGTTTTTGTGATGATGTTTGAAATATATGATAGAATATATTGTCCACAGAAGGGCTAATAGCGAAAGGATACCACTTGTGCGTTGATCAGACATAGAAAATATTGAAGCAGCAGAGCAGGTGGCATAGCTTTGAAACTCTAAAGGCTTGTTACCTTTCTGCCATTTCATCTTACGACTGCTCAGCTCTTTGTGATTATCGTCTATGGCATAGTAAACGAATGAACATTCTTTTAGTGCTTTCAGCTTTAGGTGACTACGATAGTCGTGTATTGTATCAGGGGTAATCCATCCTTCAGTTTTTGTAGCCAATGTTTGTGCCAATGCCTGATTCATATCGTTGACGATATCCTGGCGTGTGTGGTTATAACTGCTGTAGCTTGCCCATGCAGAACAAGCTAACAGAACAGTAACAATAAGTATTGAATGTAATGGCTTTAATTTCATTTCCTCAACAATGTTTAAATTATTTTGTAAGTACTTTTTTGACAGTAAACGTAAGCTGTTTGTACCCCCTTCCTTATCGGGAAGGGTAGGGGATGGGCTGCTATTTACAAATTAAACTTATACCCTACGGTGAACTGGAAGGTTTTGTTCTTGGTGTTTGAATAAGTTTCTGCTTTTCCTGCTTTAGTAACAGGAATGTTGTAGCGGGCATCGATTACAATATTGCTGTATTCGTATGAAACACTAACAGGAATAGAAACAGTGGTATTCTTCATGAATTTCGCTAAATCGTAATCGGCTTTATAGTGGTTTAATTCTATGCCTTCTTGATTTTTGTCGTATTCGATAGTTTCGTCCTCGTGCTCTTTAAAAGATGTACGTGTCTCTTTGTGATGTGCAGAAAGAGCAATGCCAAGTTGAACACCTGCGTTAAGAGCCAGGTTGTCTGCAACATAAAAATGTGCAACGAGTGGGATATTCAGATAATCAACTGCGATATGTTGGTCTGCTGTTAAACTAACGTAGCGAATGTTATTTTGCTTGTAACTATCGCTTATGTCAGAATAACGGCAACCTTCTTTAGAATATAAAGCACCTAACGAAAGGGCAAATCTATCTGTTAGCTGATACTGTACATCAGCACCAAAAACGATTCCTTCTCTGAACTTAGATTTTATAGTTGTTGGCTGATATTCAGGATTCGTGGATGAATAGAGAATATCCTGGTTTGTGAGGTTTGACAGGTTTAATCCCAGTTTTGGGATTACAGATATTGTTCCTGCTTTTGGCTGTGCAAAAGCACCAAGTGCAGATAATGCTGCAATAGCTAAGATGTAGAGTTTTCGCATATCTTTTTTATTTTATAAACGTTCCTTGTGCAAAGTTATTGTGTTTAAAGATTTTTCTTCGAGATTATTAGTATCGACAAATCTGTTCCGTACGTTTTGAAGATGTGGATCTATTCCTAAACCACCACCAATTCTAATTTCGTGCTTGTGGTCTTGGGCATTCAATGAAGTAGCAACAATCATGAACGCCATGAAAACTATGGATTTTAAATTTAGTTTCATTTCCTTGGGTTAATTACATTTGAATATGTTGCAAAAATAAACAAAAACTCCTCAATCGTCAAATGATATTGAAAAAAACAAGAAAAATATTATTTCGCGTAGCGTTTTTGTGCAATAGGAGTTATTTTTGTAGTTGAATAAAAAATGGAAAGAAGCGAATTCATAAAAAACATATTGCCATTAAGGGAACAAATGTTTCGGCAAGCATTGCATTATCTCGCAAACGAAGATGATGCAGAAGACTTGGTGCAGGAGGCATTGTTGAAATTATGGGCACTAAGGGAGAGGATTGCAGATAAAGATAAAATGCTGCATCTTGCCAGTGTGGTGGTGAAGAATTCGTCGATTACATTTCTTAAACGAAAGCGTGCAACTCAATCTTTAAGTCCAGCTAACAACCTCACAAATAATTGTGATGCCCAACGACTGTTAGAGGAAAAAGAGGATAGGAGAAAACTGGAGTGTGCTATAGCTCAACTAACTGATAAACAACGGGCAATGATCAGAATGCGTAATGTGGAAAACCTCTCGTATGCTGATATTGCACAGGTGATGGGAACAACCGAATCATCGGTAAGGGGAATGATATGCAAAGCCAGAATGGCTATTTTGAAACAAATGAAAGGAACAACGAAATGAAAGATAGTAAAGAACACATAATGGAACTTCTTCATCGCTTCATGGCTGGTGAAACGACAGAGCAAGAAGAACAAGTGTTGGCAGAGTATTTTGCCAATACTCGGAATATTCCGAAGGAATTTCTTGAATACAAAATGCTTTTTGATAGTTTTGCTACTGATGCTTATGATTTCAGCGAGGCAGAACTTGATAGCTTTGTTGCTGATGAAAAAGAAACAGAAGAATTGTCTGCTGAATCAGCAAAGACAATTAATACTCGACTTGTGTGTATTCTTCCTTGGCTTGTTGCTGCTTGTATATTAGTAGCCATTTGGCTAATTAGTCCATTTGGTAAGGAAGAGAAAAAACTTGCTCAGGTAAAATTGGTTACTGATAGGGTAGAGGGAAAGAATTCGAAAAATGATATAAAACTTGAAAAAGAGATGACAGTTAGAGAAAATGTTTCTCAAGCAGAGAATAAAGACGACTCAAAGCTAATAGAACATAGGAAGAAAAAAAAAATAATCCATAAAGTTTCTCGTATCTCTCAACACAGTCTTTCCTCTCAAACTGCAACTGCAGGTTTGGAGGAAAGACAAGAAAGAGAGTGCTTTATTGAAATCTCAGACTTGGCTGCTATGGCTTTCCCTACAGCAGAAAGGATAGAGATTGTAAATGAAGATGCTGGAGACTGCTATATGGTTACTGCTTTTGATGATGCTGGCAACGGCAGTCGTTATAGCTTATGTATGACAGATGAAACCGAAGGTACCTTTGTAATTAACAATATTGAAGAATAAACTAAAAACAGAATGAATATGAAAAGAATAATTTTATCTACATTGTTTGCTCTTGTTGGAATAGTGGCGATGCAGGCATTTGAAATGAAGGGTGATACTGTCAGAATATATATTGTTGACGGAAAAGTGGTGAAGTATTTTGATGGTTCTGCTTTGACTGGGAAAACCATTAAGGATTATAATGTCAAGGTGGTGAAGAACAAGAAAACAAAGAAATATGATGAAGTTCATACGATTACTACAAAAAAAATACATCGTATTACCGAACCTGTAGTTCTTGATACTGTGTTTTGGAAGAATGATCTAAAAGCTGATAGTATAAGACAGAGATTTAAGTATCTTAAAGAGAAAAGTGCAGCAATGAAAGAAGCTGCAAAAGAAATGAAAAAGAATGCGGAAGAAATCCGTGTTATGATGAAGGATTATATCCCTAAAGTAGTTTATGTTGTTGGCGATAAGGTTGTATCGGAAAGTGATATCCGAAAGGTCAATCCTCAAGCAATCAAGAGTATAACCATTTATAAAGCAGGTTCTAAAGAGGCAAAGGAATATACTGGTGATGACAAGAGTAGCGTTGTAATGGTTAAGACGAAAAAATAATCCTCTATCTTGTTGTTGCAATCTTTTTTTCTTATCTCGAATTAGAGAATTAGTGAATTAAAAAAACAAGGGCGCAAGCCAAAAATTCTCAAATTCTCAAATTCGAGATAGTAACAAACTCAGAGATAAGAAATGATATTTTCTCTGGATGTATTTTTTGTCTCGAATTAGAGAATAAAAAAAAGCAAGAGCGCAAGCCAAAATTCCCTAATTATTCGATCAAGGCTTTTATCAACACGTCTCTAATTCGAGACAAAAAACATAGATAAAAAAGTTATTTTGGGATTGGAACGCCTTGTGTGCTTTTGGTGTGGTCGATAACAAATATGCTGTTTAGACTTCCTACACAAGGGATGGTTCCTAACTTGTGTAACATGAACTGTTGATACGATTTCATGTCTTTGATATATACTTTTATTAGAAAATCGAAATCGCCACTGGTATTATAACATTCCGTGATTTCATCAATGTGTTGAACGGCATCCATAAACTCCTGTATGAGTTCTTGCGTGTGCTGCTTCAAGCGGATATTGCATAGCACAAGAATGTTGTTGCCAACTTTTTGAGGGTTGACAACAGCCATGTATCTGTCTATATAACCTAATCGCTCTAATCTTTTCTGGCGTTCAAAGGTGGGAGAGGGACTAAGGTGTATTCTTTCAGCAAGTTCCTTAACCGTGAGGTGCGAGTTTTTTTGCAAAATCCTTAGTATCGCCTTGTCTGTTTCGTCTAATATTTCAGAAGTCTCCATTCGCTTTTATTTTAAAATTGCAGAATAATATTCTGTATATAATCTGTTTTCTTTGCAAAGATAGCATAATTTTCTGAATATCACAGAATATTTGGTGGATAAAAAGCAAAGCTATACTTTTGTGCCGTGATTGTTAATTGCGATAAAAACTAATAACAGATTATTATGAGTAAAGAGACTTTGCGTGCACCTTTTCGTGCAGATGTAGTGGGAAGCTTCTTGCGCCCAGAGGAACTGAAAGTAGCAAGAAGTGAATTTGCTGCAGGTAATATTTCGGCAGACAAGTTGAGAGAGGTAGAGAATGGATTGATAGAGAAGCTTGTTGCCAAGCAGAAACAGCATGGCATTCATGCTTTCACCGATGGTGAGTTTCGTCGTGCCTACTGGCATCTTGATTTTATGTGGGGACTGAATAATGTTGAGCACATAGAACTTGAACATGGTTATCGCTTTCATGGTATAGAAACAGCTAAGGGCTCAATTAAGTTAACTGGTAAGATTGGTGGAGAGAATCATCCTTTTGTTGATGACTATCGTTTTATTAAGCAGTTTGAAGAAGAAGGCTTTGTTGCTCGTCAGACTATTCCTGCTCCCGCGCAGTTTCTAACAGAACTTTTTCGTGGGGATAATACAGAGAATACACGTGCTTACTATCCTGATGATGAAGAACTTATCAGCGATATTGCTAAGGCTTATCGTCAGGTGATAAAAGACTTGTATGCTGCTGGCTGTCGTAATCTTCAGTTCGATGATTGTACGTGGGGTATGATTGTTGACGATAACTATCTTCAGCAGAAACTAAAAAACTGGACTTCTTTTGAAACCGAAGCCGAGAAATTCCTTAAAGTGAACAACCTTGCTTTAGAAGGAAAGCCTGCCGACATGGTTATATCAACACATATCTGTAGAGGAAACTATAATTCTTGCTATGCAAGTTCAGGTGCATACGATCGTGTTGCACCATACGTGTTTGCACAAGAGAATGTTGATGCGTTCTATCTTGAGTATGATGACGAGAGGTCAGGTAGTTTTGAAGCTCTGAAATATATACCTAAACACAAGAAGGTGGTGCTTGGTCTCATAACAACAAAGCGGCCAGAACTGGAAGACAAGGATTTTATTTTAGCACGAATAAAAGAAGCGGCAACTTATTTCCCAATAGAAAACCTGTGTCTTAGTCCTCAATGTGGATTTGCTTCATGTGAGATTGGAAACAGGATTACCGAGCATGATCAGTGGGCAAAGGTTGACCTCGTTCAGGAAATTGTTAAATTGGCTTGGAAAGAGAATTGATTTAAAACTTGACTTTAGCTTTAATCTTGGCCTTGGCTTAAAAATATCTGCCAAAATCTTCATTGTTGGTACACAGCGATGTGCTTCTATTCTTGGTACTCAGTCGCTATAGATACGGATGAGAAGCTTTATTATTATAAGGTGATAAGGGCATTATGGCTAAAACTGCTGTCAATATAATGGAAAAGTTGCAGAAAAATTGCATTTTCTTTTGCTATTTCTTTGGTAGTTCGAAAAATAGTACTACCTTTGCACTCGCTTTCGAAAACACGGGAGCAAGACAATAAACCAAGTGAGGTTTAGATTTCGTAAGAGATTAATTCTTTGAAAAGATTACATAAAACAGAATACGTAGTACAAGAAGCGGATGAGAGTGATCTCATCTGGGTAAAGAAATGAACTCGTCAAGAAATTGACAGACAAGTTTACACTTTTTACTACAATAAAATGGAAGCGTTCTGAGATACAGACAAACAATAAAGTTAGGAGTTTGAAGATAGAAGTTAGAAGTTTTACT
>DGRY01000056.1:2296-2685 GCA_002391185.1 Prevotella sp. UBA4376 | reverse complement strand
GCAAATTCTATCTCGCTGATGATATGTGTTCCTTGAGCAATAAGTTTTTGAATCATAGGTGCCTCGTCAGGTATTCCAGGACTCTTTATGATTTCGTCGGCATTGAGGATCTTTTCTTCTGTATGCTGTCCTTCCTCCCATTCGATGTTATGTTCGTCGAGGAGTTTTTTGTATTTATCCTTAATCTTTGACATGTCTGAAACAAACACGTCGAAACCTTCTTTCTTTGCCAGTACAGCGGCTCCGGCACCACTTTCGCCAGCTCCTAATACTACTATTCTTTTCATCTTTTATTTTTTTTGTCGTCTTTATCTTATCTTTAGCGTGATGATTGTCAGCGCTGCAAGGATAATTGTGATAATCCAGAAACGTATTGTTATCTTAGCCTC
>DGRY01000056.1:0-2196 GCA_002391185.1 Prevotella sp. UBA4376 | reverse complement strand
TCAGGGGTAACTCGGAAGTTGTCGTGGATAGGTGTACGTTTGAAGATGCGTTGCTTTATTCCTCTACGTTTTCCAAGTTTAAAGTAATAAACCTGTAGTATAACACTTAAACTTTCGATAAAGAAGATGCCACAAAGTATTGGTAACATCAGTTCTTTGTGAATGATTATTGCTCCTACAGCTATGATTCCTCCGATGGTTAGCGAACCAGTATCTCCCATGAATACTTGAGCAGGGTAAGCATTGTACCATAGAAAACCTATAAGTGCACCTACAAATGCGCACATGAATACTACAAGTTCTTCGGAACCAGGAATATACATTATGTTCAAGTAGGCTGCAAAGTTGATGTGTGAACTCACATAGGCGAGAATACCTAATGCCACGCCTATTATAGCAGAGTTACCTGCACACATTCCATCCATACCATCGTTGAGGTTTGCTCCATTGCTTACGGCTGTCACAACCAAAATTGTCATTACTACAAAGAGAATCCAGCCTGCAGCAACAGCATGCTTTCCACAGAAGCTGGTAATTTTTGAGTAGTCAAGGTTATGACCTTTTACAAATGGGATAGTTGTTTTCAGAGATTTGTGAGCTATTGCTCTGTGTTTAACAACTACTTCCTGGCCATTTTGATTTTCAATGGCGATGTTTTCGTTCATCTTCACATCTGGTGATGACCAAAGAACTATTCCTACAATGAGGCCGATGCCTATCTGACCGACAATTTTGTATTTACCTTTCAATCCATCTTTGTTGCGACGGAAGATCTTGATGAAATCGTCCATTCCACCGAGGAAACCCAACCATACGGTTGTGATAATCATCAAGATGAGATAGATGTTTCTCAAACGTCCCAACAGCAAAACAGGTACCAGGATTGCCAGAATGATGATGATGCCACCCATTGATGGTACACCTATCTTCTTTACACCAAACGGATCAATAGTTGCGTCGCGTTGGGTTTCTGTAATCTGTTTTTTCTTAAGAAACTTAATGAATTTCTCTCCGCACCATGCCGAGATGGCTAATGATAATATCAAAGCCAATAGGGCTCGGAATGATATGTAGCCCCACATGTGTGAGCCCGAGATGCCATATTGTTCAAGAAATCTAAAGAGATAGTATAACATATTTTGTTGTTTTCTTTTGTTTATTCCTGTCCTGCAAAGATTTCTTTCAGAACTTCGTGATCATCAAAGTGGTGCTTAACACCTTTTATTTCCTGATAGTTTTCGTGTCCCTTACCTGCAACAAGGATAACGTCACCCTTTTGTGCAAGCATGCAGGCTGTACGGATAGCCTCTTTACGGTCAACGATAGTTAATACTTTCTTCATCTGCTGCGCATTGAGGCCTGCCTCCATGTCGTTGATGATGTCTTGTGGCTCTTCAAAGCGGGGGTTGTCGCTTGTAATGATAACCTTGTCGCTTTGCTTAACAGCTTCCTGTGCCATCAATGGACGTTTTCCCTTATCACGATTGCCGCCTGCTCCACAAACGGTAATGACATGGCCACTGCCGTTGAGCACTTCGTGAATAGCGTTGAGTACGTTCTCCAATGCGTCTGGTGTGTGAGCATAGTCAACAACTGCAGTATATCCCTCTGGTGAGTGTATTGGTTCAAGTCGTCCGTTAACACTCTTCAATGTGCTTAGAGCTACAAGAATATCTTCTGGTTTCTTGCCAAGCATAACTGCTGCTCCATAAACAGCGAGGAGATTGCTTACGTTAAATTTACCTATAAACTGTACGCCTACTTCACGATTGTCTATTTCCAGATACATGCCCTCGAAATGGCATTCCAACAGTTTGGCACGGAAGTCAGCCATCTGTCGAGTAGAGTAGGTTTTTACTGTTGCTTTGGTGTTCTGTACCATTACCATACCGTTTTTGTCGTCGGCATTTGTAATGGCAAAGGCATCTTTTGAAAGTCCATCGAAGAATGCCTTTTTTGCATCACGATAGTTTTCGAATGTTTTGTGGTAGTCGAGATGGTCGCGTGTGAGGTTTGTGAACAGGCCGCCTGCGAATTTCAAACCACCGATACGCTTCTGATGTATGGCATGGCTTGAACACTCCATGAAGGCGTATTCGCAGCCTGCAGCTACCATTCTGCTCAACAGCTCGTTAAGCTCAATAGGGTCTGGTGTGGTGTGGTCGGCTGGAACAGGCTCGTCATCGATATAGTTGC
>DGRY01000045.1:5988-6139 GCA_002391185.1 Prevotella sp. UBA4376 | reverse complement strand
ACGAGTATCAGGATACTAATTATGCGCAGCAGCAAATTTTGCTGCTTCTAACCAAAGAACGTCAGCAAGTGTGTGCTGTTGGCGACGATGCACAGAGTATCTATGCCTTTCGTGGAGCCAACATCGATAATATCCTTGACTTTCAGCAGGT
>DGRY01000045.1:257-5910 GCA_002391185.1 Prevotella sp. UBA4376 | reverse complement strand
AACTCGAACAGAATTATCGTTCTACGCAAAGCATTGTGAAGGCAGCTAATAGTCTTATTCGCCACAACTCACGACAGATTCCCAAGGATGTGTATAGTAAGAATGACGAGGGTGATAAGATACAGCTGCGCAATCTGCAGAGCGATAAGGAAGAGGCTATTGTGGTGAGTAAAGAGATACGGCGACTGAAGCGTAGCGAGGGATTGTCGTGGAGTGATTTTGCAATACTGTATCGCACCAATTCACAAAGTCGAAGTTTTGAGGAACAGTTTTTGCACGATAATGTTCCTTATCGTGTGTTTGGCGGTATGAGCTTTTATCAACGCAAGGAGATAAAAGATATTATAGCCTATTTTCGTGTTGTTTGTAACCCCGATGACGAGGAAGCTATTAAACGCATTATTAACTACCCCGCACGAAGTATTGGAGAAACAACTATTGGTAAGATTGCCACAGCAGCCCAAAACAATAAGGTGAGCTTTTGGGATGTTATTCAGCAGCCCGACCACTATGATACAGGTTTGAATAAAGGTACTCAAGCCAAGCTGCAAGGCTTTGTAACGCTTATACAAGGCTTTATAGACGATGTTCACCAAAAAGATGCCTATGAACTTGGAACACAGATAATAAAGGTTGCAGGAATATCAGCCGACCTTTATCGTTCTGCTGATGTTGAGGCTATTTCACGGCAGGAAAACCTTGAAGAATTTCTTTCTGCTCTTCAGGAGTTTGTTGAGGGTAGGCGTGAAGAGGGTTTGGAAGATCGTGTAGAACTTAGCGACTATCTTCAAGAGGTGTCGCTGCTTACTGATGCCGACAAAAAGAAAGACGATCTCGACCGCGTTTCACTTATGACTGTTCACTCTGCTAAAGGACTTGAGTTTCCTGCTGTTTTTGTGGTGGGACTTGAAGATGGTATCTTCCCAAGTCAACGTTCGATGTTCAGTATGCGTGAGATGGAGGAGGAACGCCGTTTGCTTTATGTGGCAATAACCAGAGCCGAGAAGCATTGTATGCTTACTTGCGCCAAGAACCGTTGGCGTTTCGGTAAAATGGAAATGCTGCCCCAGAGCCGTTTTCTTAACGATATCAATCCTGATATGTTAGATGCAGGACACGAAACTTTGGACGTTGAGCGTGGAGCGTTGAACGTTGAACGACAACACCATTTCTCAAATGCGTCATCGCAAAGTTCAATTTTTAAATCGCAAAGTTCAAATTTCAAATCTCAAAGTTCAAAGTATAGCGCAGGCTCAAATGCGTCATCGCAAACGTTCAACATAAATCGTCCTCTTACCCGCTTGTCGGCAGCAGTATCTAAGCCAGCAAGTAGCGTTCAACGTTCAACGTCAAGTGTTCAAGGCTCTTTGCACGAGGGAACTTTGATAGAGCACCAGCGTTTTGGTAAGGGTACTATCATAAGTATCGAAGGCGAGGGTGAGAATCAAAAAGCTACCGTTAAGTTTGTAAATACAGGTACCAAACAACTTCTCCTTAAATTTGCCAAGTTTAAGGTGGTGGAAGGTTAATGATATATTAGTGGTGGAATGTTAATGATGTATTGTATGAGATGCGATTCTATTCTATGATAATAGAATTTATGAACAAAAGATGGGGAAATGCTTCACAGCATCGCCCCATTTTCTTTGAAAAAAAATCCGGAGTTAAAGAACGTCCGAATTTACAATACCATGAAAAACACAGCGCAAATATAATAAAAAAAAATGAATGTGCAAAATTTTTTGTTATGAACGTTGATGTTGTGACTTGAGTTTTGAACATTGAAAAAAATGATTGCCGTGAGTATATGGTGTTCAAAACTTATTGTAAGGTTCAAATCCCAATTTTCGAGCTTTAAGTTTAAAAACCATGGTAATTCCTTTGACGGTTTGGGAAATAAGAGTTATATTTGCACGTATAATTGCTAAAGTATAATCGTATATGGCAAAGTACAACATTAAGGAAAAGAAGGAAAAGGAGGCTGCTTATCGTGCTTTGGTGAGCCCAAAGGTGATGGATGAGCTTAAGGAGAAAATTCTGAATATCATTCTTATTCAGAAAAAGTATAAGGATAAAAACTATTCGGCTGCAAAGCTTGCAGAGGATCTTGGTACAAACACCCGATACATTTCGGCTGTGGTGAACGTGAGGTTTCACATGAACTACACATCTCTTGTGAACAAGTATCGTATTGAAGAGGCTATGGCTCTGCTCGTTGACCGTAGATACAAGGATTTGAACATGGAGGACATCTCTGATATGGTGGGATTTTCAAATAGACAGTCGTTCTATGCTTCGTTCTATAAAATAAACGGTTGTACGCCACGCGCCTACAAGATTAGTCACATGGTAGGAGCTAAGACGAAAAAGCGTTAAATATTGAACTTTGAAATTTGAACTTTGAGATTTATGATTAGTCCTTCTGGTTTGAACCTCCAGCTTCAAGGTAATCATAATGTTCAAATCTCAAATCTCAAAGTTCAAATCTCAAATCTCAAAGTTTTAAAGTTCAAATCTCAAAGTTAAATGTTCAAACTTCAAATCTCAAAGTTCAAAAGTTAAAAGTTTAATGTCAGATTTTAAATATATTGACGAGCGATTTGCCGATTTGCAAATGCTTCGTTACAAACTTCATGGTTGGGAAGAACTGACTCTCAATCAGAAGATTTTTGCGTATTATCTTTCTAAGGCAACAATTGCAGGACGAGATATAACATTTGATCAGTTTGGTAAATACAACCTTGCTGTGCGCAATTTGTTGGAGGATATTTTTCTGGCAGAGAAGGGTAGTAGCGATGAGGAGTTTAAAGCCTTGGAGGTGTACTTGAAACGAGTGTGGTTTTCGAGCGGTATTTATCATCACTATGGTTGTGAGAAGTTTAAACCTGATTTTTCTGAAAAGTATCTTCGTGATGAGGCAAAAAAGATTGGTTACCAGGGAAATATAGATGAATTGGTAAAGGTAATCTTTGATGCTGATTTTATGCCTAAGAGGGTGAATATGGCTGACGGTGTAGATGTTGTTGAACAGTCGGCATGTAACTATTATGAGGGTGTGAATCAGGCAGAAGTGGAGGCTTTCTATAAGGCCAAGAACACAGGTAGCGACAAGCAACCTTCGTGGGGATTAAACTCAAAATTGATTAAGACTAATGGCGAACTGTGTGAGCAGGTGTATAAGATAGATGGGCTATATGGCGATCAGATCAAGGAGATTGTATTCTGGCTTGAAAAGGCTATGCCTTATGCCGAGAACGAACAGCAAAAGAAGGTTATATCTTTGCTTTTTGAATACTATCGCACAGGCGATTTGAAACTCTTCGACGACTATTCTATTGAATGGCTCAAGGAGCATGATGCTCGCGTAGATTTCATTAATGGGTTTATTGAGGTGTATGGTGACCCGTTAGGGTTGAAAGGCTCGTGGGAGGGCTTGGTTGAATATAAAGACGAGGTTGCAACACACCGAACAGAGCTTATCTCGAACAATGCCCAATGGTTTGAAGACCATTCACCTGTTGACGGGCGATTTAAGAAGCCAAAGGTGAAAGGCGTGTCGGCAAAGGTTATCTGCGCAGCCATGCTGGGTGGAGATGAATATCCAGCTTCGGCAATAGGAATAAACCTGCCTAATGCCGATTGGATTCGTGCCGAATATGGTTCAAAGAGTGTTACTATAGGAAATCTCACAGACGCATATAACAAGGCTGCTCATGGCAATGGATTTATGCCTGAGTTTGTGTGGGGTGACGATACAAAGGAACTCGTAGAAAAATATGCCGATGTGTGCGACGACCTGCATACCGATCTTCATGAATGTCTTGGTCATGGTAGCGGACAGTTGTTGCCAGGAACAGATCCTAATGCTCTGAAGGCTTATGGTAACACGATAGAGGAAGCGAGAGCCGATCTCTTTGGATTGTACTATATTGCCGATCATAAATTGGTGGAACTTGGGCTTACTCCAAATGATGAGGCATACAAAAGTCAATATTACACCTATATGATGAATGGCGCTCTCACGCAATGTGTGCGCATAGAGCTGGGTAACGATATAGAGGAGGCGCATATGCGCAACCGTGCGTTAATAGCCAACTGGGTGCTTGATCATGCTGAAATAGAGAAGGGTGGTGCTACTTGTTGTGTTGCCGAGATAGTGGAACACGATGGTAAGCATTATATTCAGATTAACGACTATGAGGCTCTGAGAGGACTATTTGCTAAACTTCTTGCCGAAATTCAGCGCATAAAGAGCGAGGGCGACTATGAGGCTGCCCGCTATTTGGTTGAGAAATATGCCATAAAACTTGATGCCGATTTGCACAAGGAGATAAAAGAGCGTTATGCTCGCTTGAATATAGCTCCTTACAAGGGATTTATAAATCCATGGATGAAGCCTGTTGTTGATGCCGAGGGAAATATCACAGATATAGAACTCGACTACACAGAGAGTTTTGAACATCAGAATCTAAGGTATAAAGACCTCTCTCCCCGCTCTCCCCTGCAGGGAGAGAGCCTCGCTAACGCTCGTTAGCCTGCTTGAGAGAGTTTATATTTAATAAAATAGGAGACCTCTCTCTCCGCTTCAATGGTCTTTACACCCCCTTCGGTTCCCCCGTTTCCGTGGGACAGAAACCCCTGCAGGGAGAGTGCCTCGCTAACGCTCGTTAGCCTGCTTATGAGAGGTTATATTTAATAAAAAATCAGTATAAAAACAAGCCTCGTTAATTCCTACTCGAAAATCTGTAATTGTTTGCAGATTAAGAAACAGCCCTTTGGGCTGGCTCCCTCCCAGAAGGGGTTTCTGTCCCCCGGAAACGGGGGAAACGAAGGGGGTGTAAAGACCATTGAGGGCAGGGGGAGAGGTTGGTAAATTATGGATAAACTGAAACAAATAAAGCAGTCGTTCAGACTGTTGATGAATGGAGTTACCTCGCAGTCTATGCGCGACAAGGGTGTGGGGTATAAAATAAACTGGGGTGCCTCGTTTCTGCATCTAAAGGAAATGGCAGCCGAGTATGGTAAGGATTATGATCTTGCCATAGAGTTGTGGAAAGAAGATATTCGTGAGTGCAAGATTCTTGCAACGCTCATAATGCCGGCAGATAAAATCTCAGCCGATGTTGTTGAGGTGTGGATGGAAGGTGTGAAAACACAGGAGGTGGCCGAAATGCTTGCGTTCAACCTGCTGCAATATGTTGATTTCGCTCCTGTGCTTGCCTATGGTTTTATAGCTTCGGCAAAACCTCTGGAGCAGATATGTGGTTTTCATATTCTCTCGCGCTTGTTTATGAAGGGACAAGAACCTAATGAGAAGGGAATCAATGAGTTCATTGATCAGGCTCAAGCAGCGCTTAAAGACGAAAATCTTGGTGTGCGCCATGCAGCCGCAACCTGTGTTATGCGCTTTGCCGACCTTGGCATAGTGTATGAGCGATTGGCGAAATCAGCGTTTAAGGGTGTGCTGTAACCTCTCTCCCCGCTCTCCCCCGAGGGGGAGAGTGCCTCACTAACGTTCAAACTAATTGTTTAACTAAACAAAATCCTCTCTAACTGCTTGATTAGTTCGTTATTGTCAGCAGCTAATGAGCGAAGCGAGGCTCTCTCCCTGCAGGGGTTTCTGTCCCCCGGAAACGGGGGAACCGAAGGGGGT
>DGRY01000045.1:0-201 GCA_002391185.1 Prevotella sp. UBA4376 | reverse complement strand
GGGGGTGTAAAGACCATTGAAGCGGGGGGTGAGGTAGTTTTTTTTCCTCTTTTATTCTTTATTGTGTGAGAAAATGAGTATCTTTGCTCGGCTTTAGATAAATGCAAGCCATGAGGTATTGAAAAATTAATCCGACGAAAATAAAAACTATTTCAAATAGACAAAATGAATACAACAGGTAAAGTTGATGTCCTGCTCGGT
>DGRY01000132.1 GCA_002391185.1 Prevotella sp. UBA4376 | reverse complement strand
GGGAGCCTCTCCCATCCCTCCCCAATGGGGAAGGGCAAACCAACTGGTTGTGTTTCGTGTTAGCATAATTCAAAACTCATAATCTGTAATTGCGCTTTGCGCAACTAATTTCAAATTTGTAACTCATAATTTTCTCCCGTTGGTCAAAGGAACTTTCTCCTTCGCTAAATGATAAACAATAAATGATAAAGAAACATCAAAACGTAATTGCATGCTTATTCTGTATAAGGTTTTATAGGTTTATCGCTCAAAGCATGTTACTATCGCTTGCGATAACGCAGAGAGAAGATGGTGAAGGCGGTGAAAGCTCGCTTTCACAAGACCGAAGGCATATTCTCGCATAGATGCCACAGGCATCGCCATGCTTCGAGGTGTTTTCTTGGTTTTTCTTTACTATTAAAATGAGTTTGAAGTTTACTTTTTGACACAGGAAATTACTGGTGAGCCATAATTGTTCGCTAATTATATAGTTAATCTTCAGTGCTAATGTTAGATTAATGTCCAATATTTGTTTTCATCTCGACCTTTTCGCGTTCGCCATTCCACAACTGGTTGTGTGCCTCGTGGGCATCAAATTCGACTTTGGTCTTTGTGAAGTCTGGAACATTATAGGCATCAAAGAGGTCGTGATAGAATTTCCAAGGGTTACGCTGAGGAAGCAGGAAAGGCTTGGTGGCATTTCCCTTGTCGTCAACACATGACAGATAGAGACGGGTGTACATTCCGTCTTCACGCTTTGATGAGAATACAAACCAACGGCTGTTGCTCGACCAGTTATGATAGCTCTCGGATGTGCGACTGTTAACGGCTGAAAGTGCCCATGTTTTGCGAGTGTGCAAGTCGAGCATCCATAGGTCGGCATCGGGCTGTGCTACAGGGAAATTGCTTCTGCTGCAACGACTATACATAAGCCAGCGCCCATCATAAGAAGGACGAGCAAGAACATAGCTCATGTTATTCTGTGGTCCATTGAGCAAAGTGTCAGTCTGCTCGCCAAACTTGCCAGTCTTAGCATCAAAAGGTATTGCCACAATAGAGCATTTCACCTTTAGATAGTCGTTAGGCATTATACATGTCTTTGATGTGCTATAAAAAAGCGTTTTGCCGTCTGCCGAGAAAGCAGGAAAGATAGGCAACGACTCTGGATTATTCAATCGTTTATCGAGAATAACCTCATTTGTTTTTGTATCATATACAAAGATGCTGCTGAAATTGTGGAAAACCTCTATAGGCTGATGCTTTCCCACAAAGAAGCTCTGACGCACATCATTAGCCGAATAAGCAACATAACGCCCGTCGGGATGCCAATAGGCATAGCTTCCTGCAGCACGTGTAGAATCAGTCTTTGTGTCTATCCAACGCTGCTTGCCATCCTTCATGATAAGTGTTCCACCATGATCCTGACCACGCATCTGCATGGTGAGTTCCTTTGGATTGGTTCTGTTTGCCGTGTGACAGTTGATACAGTTTCCCGGAACAGCACTCTCACGAATAATGCAGAATTCATCGAAGTTACTAAGGTCGCGCTGATAGATGCCCAGATCGCCACCCACCTCATAGCCTGGTGGAATACGGCGGTAGGTAAGTCCCCAGTCGTCAAGACTGTATCTGCTCACAAAGATCTTAAAATCGCGATATTGTTTCCAACAGCCATTCTCCTTTGTGCGCACAGAAAGAGTTATATATCCACCCTTATTCTGTTCTGTTAGCTGATGCCATTCATCAATATCAAAGTCAGCCCAATCGCCTTGAGCATTTATCTCGCCAGCCTTACTACCCTTTGCTATAACATCAACAGCCTCAACCTCACCACGCATATTGAAGTTGAGCGGAGCAATACCCACAGGAACAGTCACCCCAATATAATCAGGGAATATCGCAGGAAGCTTGTCAACATTAGTAATATCTGTTGGAGTCTCCTTACATGAAGAAACCACCAGCAATACAACAAGCAATAAAACCGTCTTTATATCTTTCATCACATTTCTCATATCTTGTAGGATAAATCCTCTATATTCCGTCTATAATCCGTCTATATCGATTGTTTATTGATTTTGATTAGCTGCCATCATTCTTTGGGCATAATTTCCGTATGCCGTTCCATAGGCTTCGCCTTGTGACTTAATGTAGGTGATAGCATCCTGATAGCCCATAGGCATAACTGTATATCCGCCATAGCTTTCAACAAAGCGCAGATAGTTCATAAACCCTTGCATATCGCCTTTGAGAAGCATTCCGCCCATGAAATAGTCAAGAGCCATCTTGTTTGCCGTGTTATCAGCAAAAAGCTGACCAATCATCTTCTCTATATCGGGATAGCTGAACAGATATTCCTGCTTGAAATGAAAACGGCGCATACGCCCCCACTCTGCATGAGCATTTATCATGGCTTCTTTTCCAAGATATTTCTCTGCCTCAAGAGCCCATGAGCGATAGAACAAAGTCTGCTTTAACAAATCAATCTGCTTCTGAGCCACAGCATACTTGCCATTCACGATATGACATTCGGCTATGCGCTGGGTGAAACGACCACTCTTTCTGCGATTGAGTATTGACTCCTGAAGGTCGGAGAAATAACGCAGACATGAGTTTACCATACCCAGACGAAAGAAAGCCTCAGCAGAACCAATATTACTTATGTTGTCACGAACAGAAGGAAGAATAAGAGCCGACTCGCCACTCTGATAGAAACTGAACATTCGTTCTGCCAACTGGCGGCGCATAGCCAAAGACAGGTTTACATAGCAGCTGCTAACAGCATTCTTCACCTGATAATCCTCTGCTCGCTGAATAACATCATCCCAACGCTCCTGACGCACAAGCATATCAAGCTTCAATGTTTCACACATATCCTTGTCATAATGCTTTGCATCATCAACAAATCCAAGTGCAACAGCAGCCAAAGCAATAACAGGCAAGACTATATTCTTTCTCTTTATTCTGAAAACAAAAGGAAGAGCAGCAACTACAACAGGAATAACAAACTGCAACAGATGCCACACACAAGGCACACGATAGTAGTTAATGCCAAGCATAACCTCACCAACAGGAATCTGTGGCAATATATATATGCAAGCATATTGCAAGGAAAGCAAGTATGCAGCAAGTAAAATATATACTTTCCATTTGTTTGCAGAGAAAGCTCTAAGCACAATATACACCCATGCCAAAGGCCCTGCGAACCAATACATAACAGGCAGAATGATAATATCAAACAGCCATTTTCTACACCCTTTCATCAAAGCAGCAACACCAGTTGCAAGAAGCAAAGAAACGGTGTAAGACAACAGAACTTCCTTATCGCCCATGTGCCACAGTAGCAAAGCTACAGGAAAAAGTGATGTCAACTGAGGAACTAATGTCTTTCTATCGGGCAACTGATATAATATAGTTCTTTGAAGAGCAACAAAGAGCAAGGCAAGCACCAGAGCACCAGCCCACGCATAATAATAAAACTGAACAAGAAATTCACCTATCCAGTCTGCCAATCCACCAGGAAGTACAACACGCTGAACAAAATAATCCCATGAAAACAAGAACAGTTGGTTCTGCTCATGATAATTAAGATATTCAGGATGAAGAACACCCAAAAACAAAAAGATAAAAACTCCAAATAGAATACTAATAGATTTGTTTAAGTATTTGTTGAGTATTGTTTTCATTGGTACTTATCTCTTATTTGAAATAAATAGATCCTCCATTCATTATTTAATTACCAAATCTTTGGTTACCCACCCCTTATCATAGGTGTTCACACTGAGATGAATGGTTGTTCCCAAGGCAAAATCATTCAATGGCACACTTATATAGCCATAACTGGTATAATACTCAGGAACGCCATTCTGTTTATGAACAACCTTTATATAAGGATTACGTGAATCATTTGAATTGTTCACATCAGGAGCGTAAACAACAGATAGTGTTTGAATATTATCATTACCATCCTCAACACCTGTCTTTATACCAAATTCAAGATTAAGATATTTACGATTACTGCTTATCCATACGCTTCTCAGGAAAAGAGGATCAGTAGATATATCATCATCCCCATTTAATTTATGTATCTTAACAACCGGAACCTGAGCTATAGCATACACCTCTGTTGTGCGGTCATCATTCACCTTGTTATAATACAAAAGAGAACGATAGGTGCTATCAGGAGTAGCCGCCCAGTTCTTTATCACGTGAGGAGAGAAAATAAGCGTATCACCATCATCAGTACGAGCAGAAACAAGTTCTTTTGCTGCCGAGGTGTAAGCCTCAACAAAATCGGCTTGCAAATAAGAATGCTTGCCGTCACCAGTTTCGTAGTTATCATTCTTGCATGCACTGAGCAACACAAGAACAAATGAAAAGATAATGATACGCTTAATCATGGTCTATTGTTATTGATTACTTGTTTGTTTTCAGTTTGTTGATTGCAGGATTAGCATACATTGTAAGAATACGCTCACGAAGGAAAGCCTCATCCTTGTTCTCAAGGTCTATCTTAGCCAACTGTCCAGCAATATACTTATCAAATACGGCCTTATCCTCAGCTGTATATTTATCAGCATGAGCCGTATTGCCATTCAGTTCGTCTAAAGCAATATAGTTACTTGGATAGAGACGGTAGTTCTTATGTATCTGCAAGTCAATATGCTCAGCCACAACTCTGTAGATATCAGCCTTTGGCATATCGGCAGGAAGAGAACGCAAGAAATCGTCAATACAAGCAGCACAATGATAGTGAACATGCCCCTTATAGCCCATGATACCTGTTTGCATACTTACAACATCATCATTAGGACCTTTCTTCCAACCCTCTATATCGCGTTTCTGTTGGAACTCCTTAGCCTTGAGATAATCGCATGGGTCATACTCATAACTGATAGCAGTAGGAACAATATGCAACTCAAGTAAACGGTCGATAATGCTTCCCTCGCCTCCCATGGTCATCATCTTCAGGATAGCCTCCTGAGTGCGGTCGTCACTATCCTTAGAACGTCCCTCACGCTGAGCTATCCACAGATGTTCTTTCTTTTCCTTTATTGCAAAATGCATATAGTCAGAAAGAAGTTTTGAGGCTGCCAGCATCTGACGCATTGGTAAGCCACGCTGCACTATAAAAGCCTTGTTCACACGTACAAGATCCTTCACCCAGGGTAAAGAGAGAAGATTATCCCCAATAGCTATCTCACAAGTAGTGGCAAACCCATTGTCAACAAGCAACATATCAAGCAATCCAGAATCCATCACAATATCACGGTGATTGCTAATGAAGGTGTAACAGCCCTGACGGTCAAGCTCCTCGTCTTGCAGTTCAAAACCAGTAGAAGCCTTCAGCATAAGCTTCTTTATAAAATCATACACAAAGGCCTTCTGAAATTCCAGATTAGTCTTACATGTCTTCAGCTTTCCTGCTATAACCTCAAGAGGCACACCAGGAAAAAGGAACGCAAGAACTTTCTTGAACTGTTCATTCTGCAACAAACGGTCATACACCTCTGGCAACTCTTCAGGTCCCCAAGGTTTTATCTCATTGAATTTCTCTGGAACTATCATATTATCTGCTCTTAATGTTATGATTCTATTAGAACTGATTCTCAACAATCTCGCTCAACACATCCTTGATATCAAGACCTGCTGCACGAACCTGCTGAGGGATAAAGCTTGTTGCTGTCATACCAGGTGTGGTATTTATCTCAAGCATATTCACCTTATCCTTGCCATCCTTATCCTTAGAGATGATATAATCAATACGAATAATGCCATTAGCATGCAGAATATCATAGATGCGACTTGTTGTCTTGGCTACTTCCTCGGCTGTCTCTGGCGCCAAACGAGCAGGAGTTATTTCCTTCACCTGACCATTGTACTTGGCATTATAATCAAAGAACTCATTTTCAGTAACCACCTCAGTAGCTGGCAACACAACACTCTTCTCACGTGTTTTATAAACGCCCTGACTAATCTCAGTACCATCAAGGAAGCCCTCTATCATAACCTCGTCAGCCTCCATGAAAGCAACACGAAGAGCAGGTGCCAACTGATCGGCATTCTTCACCTTGCTAACACCAAAACTTGAGCCATCGGCTGCAGGTTTTACGAAAACAGGCATACCAAGACGTTTCTCTATCTCTTCTTCATCATAAGCCTCACCACGGCGAAGCAATATGCTGTCGGCAACATTAATGCCAAAGCCACGCAGATAATTATTCAAAACATACTTATCAAAGGTCATAGCCTCAACAAGTACACCACTTGTAGAATAAGGCATATTGATAAGGTCGAAATAACCCTGCATAGTACCATTCTCGCCTGGCTGACCATGGATAGTTATGTATGCATAGTCGAAATAAACATGCTTACCATTGAGCATGAAAGAAAAATCGTTCTTATCTATTTGTGCTATAGTGCCATCCTGTAAATCGACATGCCAGTCGGTTCCCTTCACGTCAACAAGATAGATGTTGTAACGCTCTTTGTCGAAGAAAGAATAAAGTCCCTGACCAGAACGCAGAGACACATCATGTTCAGATGAATCGCCACCACAAACAATGGCAATGTTTCTTTTTGTTTCCATTTTTTTATATTGTATCTTTTTAACCTTCAAATGTATTAGCAGTAGTTCCACTAATGAAACCACGCCATTTTTCTATTAATGCTGCGAAATCAGATGGCCACTCAGATGTGAAATCCATCTGTTTGTTCTCACGAGGATGCACAAA
>DGRY01000017.1 GCA_002391185.1 Prevotella sp. UBA4376 | reverse complement strand
TTGTTCACCTCATCAATAATACCCTTGTCGTGAGGAGCAAGCACTTGAGCACCATCACTCCAGTAAGCCTTGTAGCCGTTATACTCCTTTGGATTGTGAGAAGCTGTTACGTTTACACCAGCTGTGCAACCAAGCTGACGAATTGCAAAAGAAATCTCTGGTGTAGGACGAAGGCTCTCGAAAAGATAAACCTTAATACCGTTAGCCGAGAAGATGTTAGCTACTGTCTCAGCAAACAAACGTCCATTATTGCGGCAATCGTGACCCACAACAACACTCAGGTCGTTGCGACCAGGGAAAGTCTTATTGATATAGTTGGCAAAGCCCTGTGTAGCCATACCTACAATATATATATTCATTCTATTGGTTCCTGCACCCATGATGCCACGAAGACCACCTGTACCGAACTCAAGATCACGATAGAAAGCATCAATAAGATTGCTCTTATCTTCATCATCAAGCATAGCCTGAACCTCTTTACGTGTTGCCTCATCAAAAGAAGGCGACAACCACTTCTTAGCTCTTGCCTCACACTGGGCAACAAGTTCTGCGTTATTTGCCATAGTAATAATATGTTTTTATTAGAATTTCGTATCGCAAAGATAACAATAAAAAATGATTATTCATAACGTTATTCTCTTTTTTTTAGTATTTTTGCAGTCCAACAAAACAAATAACTCAATATGTATTTCACAGGTATCATCATTGCAGTATGCACATTCCTTGCTATAGGCGTATGGCATCCCATAGTAATAAAGACAGAATACTACTTCGGCACAAAGCCTTGGTGGATTTATCTCATTGTAGGCATACTATGCGTTTGTGGCAGTCTCTGCATAGAAAACACCATCATCTCGTCAGCTGTTGGAGTCTTTGGCGCTTCTGCCCTCTGGGGAATAGGCGAACTATTTGAACAGAAGAAGAGAGTGGAAAGAGGTTGGTTTCCAAAAAATCCCAAAAGAACAGAAAAATGAAAACAATACTTTTGTTAGTAGGAAAAACGGTTAACAAGCATTTCGTAGCTGGAATAAAAGACTATACCGAACGCATAGGTCATTACATGCCATTCGAGATAAAGGTCATTCCTGAACTAAAAAATACGAAGGCTCTTTCTGAGGATCAGCAGAAAACACGTGAGGGCGAACTCATTCTAAAAGAGATTCAGCCTTCAGATACCGTAGTGCTTATGGACGAACACGGAGAAGAATATCGTTCCATTGAATTTGCAAAATGGCTGCAGAAGAAACAGAACACTGCCCGACGACTAATCTTCGTTATCGGAGGTCCTTATGGCTTCTCACCCGATGTTTACAGTCGCTGCAACGAGAAAATATCTCTTTCTCGCATGACTTTCTCCCACCAAATGGTACGTCTTGTATTCACAGAGCAAATCTATCGTGCCTGCACCATCATCAAGGGAGAGCCCTATCACCATGAATAGTTCCTCCTCCCCCTTATAAGAGATGTCACTCCACGTGTTGTACAAAGATAACAAAAAGGTCGGAATCCAAGCGAGGATACCGACCTTAATTTTTATGTGGATTAAAAAGTTTTAGCGGACAGCAATAAAAAAAAATCGTTTAAACATTCTTATGTTTCTTAGTCAAATATTCTATTGCCAATACAGGCCATAGAGGCACTTTACGGATGTTGGTTCTAACAGTGGGGATATCACACAATAAGAAGATGGACGCAAGGAACAATGCGAACCAAATGACATAACCATAGACCTGCTTGATAGCCACAAGCATCATAGAGTGCAGATAGCTGTCGCCCATGAAGGTTCCGAAATCAAAATGTGAGAGATCGAGGTGAGTGAGGGTCAACTGACGACCATAGTTCATCATATCCTCATTCAGAAAATGCGAGAAGATAGTGGTATAGAAACCATAGCCCATAGCGCCACCCAGATACATGTGTAGAATGTTGAAGACAAAAAGTCCCATGAAAAACATCTCAAGACTGGGTATAGATTCTTCCAAAGCCCACATCAGAGTTGGCGCCAGAACACCGTAACCAAAGCCGCGAAGCATGATTGCCAGCTGGTATTGCTCAATGTTCACCGCCATACCCAATGTAGAGTACATCAGCAAGGCATATGCGCTGATAGACAGAAAAGCGATACCTATCAGCTTCCACACCTTCCACTTTTGAACCTTTAGCCAATAGAGGTCAAGGGCTATACCCAAAAACATACCTGGCAATGCCCACATATACTGATTCTCCTTCGTCAGTTCTTCAAGTCCCACTACCTCTGTGTAGAGTATCTCCTCAAGGGTGTGCTCGGCACCGAAAGACAGTTCTGCCAGTACGGTAACAATGAGGATGGGGACAACGTTACGGAATTTCAATAGGCGAAGTTCTATGTATGGATAGCGATTACTAATCAGTCGGTAAAAGGTGAGTCCTGCAAAGATGAGTGTAAAAGCTCCTGCCATTCTTATATGATGGCTTGCAAACCACCTATAGTGATCACCATAGACAAAGATGTACGAGAACAGAAGCATCGTGATGCAGATGAGGAGTGCTCCCTGCCAGTCGGTGCCCTTTAGCGAGAATCTATTAGGCATTGGGCAGAACGGGCGACACATGACAACCTGTGTCAACAGTACAAACGACATGGTGCCTACGGTAAAAGTGTGCATCATCTGCCATGTGAAATGATGCCCCATCCAAGCTGCAAGCCATCCACCACCTTCGATAGCGGTGAGAAGTATGATGTGGAGCACTGGGAAGAATACGGCGAAGTCGCGTTTTGGTGTAATCCACAACTGTATGTTGCTCATACACTCGAATGTACCTTGAATCTTGGCTATTCCCGCAATGAAACATGCCACAACGAGCACTGGCATCGAGTGACTATACATTGTGATGATGTTGCAGATACCCATAACAATGGCCGAGGTGCATATCAACTGCTGATTGGTAAAACGAAACTTCATCCTGAACAGCATCGGAAACCACATTGCCATGCCCGCAAGCGTAGCATAAAGCAGAAACATAACATCCTCTATCATGAAACTGGTGGTGCCACGAATCTCATCAAGAGCACCCAGATAGATACCTCCAGAAAACTGGAAGCACAGTGCCGTCAATACGTAAATCCAGGGTTGCAACCTGCGGGGCACCCACCCTTTCATCATTGGCATACAAAAGGGCATGCCGGCAGGTGGCGATGGCGCCTTCATCAGAAATTCTGTCAGTTTTCCCATTATTCTTCTACCTTACAAACGACATTATAACCACCATGCAGCTTTTTCAATTCATCGCATGCATCAAGTCTCACACGCACTGTCACACGCTGCTCCACTTTGACGAAATTACCTGTGGCATTATCAATAGGAACCAACGAGAATGCGCTACCTGTGGCATCGCTGATACGCTCTACAACACCCGTATATTCCACATTGGGAACTGCATCTGCAGTAAAACGCACTTTATTGCCCACCTTTATATTGGGCATTTGCGACTCCTGATAGTTGGCCTCCACCCATTTTTCATGTTCATCTACAATGCTAACCATTGTCTGACCAGGGTTAACCAACTGCCCCACATGAATATCTTTGCTGCCCACCACGCCATCGCAAGTGGCAATGATGTAGCAATACGACAGGTTTAATCGTGCAATCTCCACCTGTGCACGTGCCAGCTCTATAGCTGCTTCTGAGGCAGAAAGATGATGTCCCTGCTCTGCCACAACAGCTGTCTGTGTGTTGCGCGAACGAAGTGCCTGCTCATATCCAGCCTTGGCGCTCAGATAACCAGTGTGTACATTGTCATACTGCTGTTGTGTAACGGCATCCTGCTGGAGCAGTTTCTGGAAACGGGCATCCTCCTTCTTTGCATTCTCCATCTGCACACGGGCAGCCTCGATGCTTGCATCGGTCACTGTTATGCTGGTCTTTGTGGTGTTGATACTGCTTGCAGTACCCTGCGAACCGCGTTCGGCACGTGTAAGGTCTGCTTCTGCCTGAGCCAGACGAAGACGAAACTCTGCATCTTCAATAACAACAAGAGTATCACCCTTCTTTACCTTTTGAAATTCAGTAAAGCGCACCTCGCGTATAAAACCTTGCACGCGGCAGTTCTGTGGCACGATATTCTGGCATACACGTGCATTATCTGTTACCTCGCCACCTCCGAAATGCATAAACTGACTGGCGGCATAAACAGCGCCACATGCTATACAGAGTATCACGATAGTGTTATAAATATAGATTGAAATCTTATTCTTTTCCATCTTGTTAAAGCGTATTTGTTATATATTTAAGTTTAAAATAGTTGTAAAGCATATTGATGCGTGCATTGACCAAAGCCATATCAGCAGCGAGTTTCATGTTTGAAGCATCAAGCATATCGGTGAGCAGGGCCAAAGCGTTGTCGTAACGATTCTTCACCACCGCATAGTTCTGGTCGGCAAGTTCCACTTGCTTTTCCTGTGTACTAACCTCTACCGAGCTTGTCAGCAGATTAGTGTAGTTAGCCTGAACACTATTTCTTATGTCTTCACGCACCAACTCTACACTTTCGCGGGCTTGGGTGTTTTCATACCTTGCTTTACGGATTGTATGTTTGTTCTTCCATATACTCGACAGATTGTATTTCACACCGATACCTACAAACCACACATTGACGTTGGCATTTTTAGGAATCAGGTCAGATGTGTAAGGACCTGCCAGATTGTTTTCTGCAACCACAGCCACAGATGGTAGCGAAGCCGCACGTAAGTTTCTCACCTTCTGTTCCGACACCTTAGTGGCCAGCAGAGCCTGACGAATACCGATATTGTTTTCTGCAGCAGTCTGTTGCCACAACTGTTCCGAGGTGTATGCCTTGAGAGCCTTACTATCTTCTTCGAGCGACTTTGTTTCCACTTCAAAATTCTCTCCCTCAGGCAGGTGTACGGCTGTATTCATCTGATGACGAATAATCTTCTGTGCATCCTCAAGTTGCGTCTTGGTAAGCTGAAGACTCTGCAGTTGCAGTTCGTATCGTGTCAAGTCGTTCTTCAACACCGTTCCCTGTTCTCTGCGTGCCTTCATCTGTTCGATAACTTTCTCTGTCAGTTCCATGTTCCTTGCAATCACCTGCAACTGGTTTTGCAGTTTGTAGAGGTCGAGATAATAACCGGTAAGCAGGAAACGCACCTCCTGACGGTTTTTCTCTACATCAAGCTCTGCCAACTGGTGTCCCAACTTCGCTATCTCAACGCCTGAGCGAATGGCACCACCAGAATATATCACTTGTGTGGCCTGAGCAGTGAAGCTGTTGCCCCAGTGTGGTGTGGGTTGTTTGCCATTCTGCACCTGTTGAACTCCCAATCCAGGAACGATATACTCTGTGGTGCCACAAGTAGAGAACCCTCGCGACATCAAGAAAGCATTGCCCGTGTAGGAGCCTTGCACGCTAAATTCAACACTTGGCAGCAAGGCCGACTTTGCCGATGTCACCCCTTCTTCTGCTGCCTTCAATGCCGTTTCGCTAATTTTGATGCGCTGATTCTGTTGGTCAGCCAGCTCAAAAAGCGATTGAAGACTCATCTTTTGCTGCGCATACGAAGGTACACAGCAACTTACTCCGACTATCGTAGAAAAAGTCAGAGCACCAAAAAACATGTGATTACTCATTAAAATGAAATTTTTTCTATAATATTTCATTACTCGTAAAAAATATTCCTTCCCTCGGAAATACGAATAATGAACCTTCATGGTTCGGACAAACCTCACGTTTGCCACAATGCACTACAAACTTCTTTGATTAGGGACAAATCAGAAGAAGAATTTCGAGCACTATTAATTGCGAAATCCTCAAAACGGATGCAAAGGTACGAAAAAAAACGAAAATGAAAGCATTTCAAAACAAAAATACAAAGAATAGGACTAACTGTTTTATGATATTTTTGACCTTTATTTTCTTTTTGTCGACAAAAATTGTATCTTTGCAAACAAAGATAATAATACTTTGATATGATACGAGAAAGACTAAAAATTTGGCTGATTATAGCTGTCCTGACCATTTGTGGAACAACCTGTTTTGCCTCATGTTCTTCAAATGATGACAACACAACAAAGCAAAACAACATAACAAATATTGTTGACAAGGTTTGGGCTTTCAGTCAAAACCACCCCAACGGATTTACGCTTGACATCCGCACGATGACGGAACCGACTGAAGGAATAGCCGTCAGTTTTGCTGCTACTCAAAACAGCCATTCTTGCGTCCCGTCGGTAGCAAGCGAGCTGAGTTCGAGCATGCGTGACTTGCTCGACAAGGTTGTGCACCATGCCTTGCAGCACGAAGGATATATAGGCGGTTGGTACAACAGTCAAGATGGGCTTTACTACTTCGACAGTACAAAGCTTTTCCCAGAGAATGATCTAAAGGGAGCTATCCAGTTCGGAAAGGAAAACGAACAACATTCCATTTTCATCCTTTCAACCTTAACTAACATTCCCCTCAATGGTAAAGTTG
>DGRY01000083.1 GCA_002391185.1 Prevotella sp. UBA4376 | reverse complement strand
TCCACCTCCACGGGAAACTTCCAGTTATCCCAAAAGCTGCCACCATAAGAGGGGTCTTCATATAAATGCAGGTAATAGTGAGAGAAACCGCCTTTACATATATTACTATGCATAGTATATGGCGGAACAAGATACAGATGATGCGGCAGGAGGGACACTATGCCGTCAGGCAGCTCCACCTGAGCCTCACCGTCCACCACGTAATAGAGCCTGGCAAACGGACTACGCACATTCCTCCAATTCCAGTCGCCGAAATGGCTCGCAAAACCCACATTGAGCATCAACAGGGGAAAATTATATAAGGGGCCTTCATTCATAACAGGTACAAAGATACTACTTTATTTTTATGTATATCGTTTTTTTACAATAAAATATCTTTATTTTCCATTATTTATATCGATTTTATCCTTACCTTTGCACCTGACACAAGAATATGCGATTATAATGAAGAAAAAGTTCCTGATAGAATAAAAAGCATCAAACCGAATCAACAGCAATGAAAAAACTAATCCTTTTTGTTTCAACAACCTTCATAGCACTTTCAATGAGTGCACAGACAATCGTAAATGGAGGACAATTCAAAGATCGCATCCTTCCGATGCAAGGCTCTGTCACCAAGTCTGCTGAACAAGCCATCTGGGGACAGGAAGGTGTGCAAGGCAGATTTCTTGACAATGGTGCGGAACCAGCCTCTACCACTGACGGCAAACCGACATTGTCATATTGGGGAGGAAATATCATGAAGGATGCAAACGGCATTTACCATATGTATCTCGCAGGATGGGATGCTACTCAAAGAGCACACAGTTACTGGTCAAAATCAGATATCTATCATCTCACCTCAACAAGTCCTCAGGGACCTTTCAATCTAACAGAGAACTATAACATCGGTGCTGGACACAATCCGACAGTGTTTCAAGCAGCAGACGGGACTTATGTGCTTTATGCTCTGATAAACAACACAACAGCTTATAGATACACATCTAAAACACTTGGTGACTCGTGGGGCGCTAAGGAACTGATGCCCACCAACCTTCGTGACAGGGCACTATCAACGGGAACCGCCCAGTCATATTCAAACTGGACCTTCTCACAGCGTCCTGATGGTTCTATTTACTGTATGGATCGTGGTGGTGCTATGTGGATAAGCGAGACGGGACTTTCAGATTTTGAAGAGGTCAGCGACAAGTCTGCATACCCTGGTGGATACCAACGTTACTATGAGGATCCTGTAGTGTGGAAGGATGAGTTCCAATACCACATGATTGTAAACCATTGGAACAACAAGATTGCATACTACAGCCGTTCAAAGGATGGATTCCACTGGATTAGTGAGACTGGTACAGCATACGATCCCACCGTTGCTATTCACGAGGATGGGACACAGGAGAAATGGGATAAATTTGAGCGTCCACGTGTATATCAGGATCAGTATGGACGTGCCACACATCTCAATATGGCTGTAATCGACTCTGACAAGGGACAAGACCTTGCCGGGGACATTCATAGTTCAAAGAATATCGTGATGCCTCTCAATCCGGGCATGAGAATGGAGGTTCTTAATGAGGAGAAGATCACCACAGCAACGGTGGCTATACGCGTGAAAATATATAAGGAAGATGGCTTTGAACCTGCCTCTGCTCTCAACATTGGGTCACTCCGTTTTGGTTCTCATGGCACAGTGAACGCTGGTGGCGGAGCATCAGTCACCTCACACGAGACAGATGACAATGCCAATCTCATTCTAACATTTAATGGCGCATCTTCAGGACTCACAGCCGATGAATTTGCTCCAAAGATTATCGGTCAATACACAGACGGTAAGATGTGCTATGGCTATGCACGCCTCTCATACATTGACTACGAACCTGCATACCTGTCACCTATTCTTCCGACTATCAACAACGAGAGTAAGCCAACGAGTATAAAGGTAAAGAACTATGGACTAAAAACATCACGTGAAGGTGCTGTAATAAAGGTTCTCACAAACAATGGTGTGATTATTGCTACAGGCACAGTGCCTGCCACTGACAAATACGCCACAGTTGATGTTCCTCTCACAGCGGTTTCGAGGATTCCAGCAGGTAGCACTGCACTTAAAGTGACAGTTTGCGAGGACGGTGTCGTCACCGACACCCATACCCTTCAGCTCACCGATGCCGTAGCAGCACAGCAGAAACTCAAAATGGTGATATCAGAAGCCGAAGCTCTCTATGGCAATGCCAACTACAAGGAAGGCGGGGAAGACCTGATGTCAGCTATAACAAACGCAAAGTCACACCTTAACAGTTTCTGCATACCAGAACTGACAGAGGCTAATAGTACGCTTAGCGCAGCTGTTAACACATTCAAGTTCTCCAATGCAACAACCCTTAATCCAGTCAGCATCACTATTGTGAATGCAGACATGAGTAGCCTTGAGGGTTGGGAGATACTTAATGTAGAGAGTAAAGGCTTTCATATCAACTCTTCAAATAATCACGACTACAATGCTCTCGGGCGCAATCCGTTCATGGAGGCATACAATGGCGGTGGCATAACAAATCCTAACTACGCTCAGCAAACATTCAAGGACATGCCCGCAGGCAAGTACGTCTTCTCGGCTGATGTCATTGCACAGAGGGGTACTGGCGGATGCACGGGCATTGTCATCTTTGCGAACAACAACACAACAGATTGCTCTTCAACTCAGAAAAATCATTCAGAGAACTATATTGTAGAATTTACTCTTACAGAGAAAGCAGACATAACCGTCGGTCTTAAAGTTCTCGCAGGAAGCAATGCCACATGGGTAGGTTTCGACAATGCGGAATTAAAGTATTATGGTGATACACAGAATCCGACTTCCATTAAGAAT
>DGRY01000020.1 GCA_002391185.1 Prevotella sp. UBA4376 | reverse complement strand
ATTCACTTACGAAACTTCAGTAATGTTGATAAAAGTGTAAATTATTTTCAAGCTACTTATATTTTTTCTTTAGTTAGCCCATTTTTATTTCCTGCCTAAGAAAAATTTTCTGCCTGCCCAGAAACTTAAAATTTTAGTTTTTAGTGGTTTTACAGAGCTTATTAAAACTGTAAATCATTTTTATTATTTCTCCTATATGAGTCCTATATTCCTCCTATATCATCTCGAACGCATCTCGAAACCATCTCGAAGGCGAGAGCAGAGCAAAAAATTTTTTTTGACTATGCCGAGACAAGAGATGGTTCGATGAAATCAACAACATCTCGAAGGCGAGAGCAGAGCAAATTTTTTTTTTGACTATGCCGAGACAAGAGATGGTTCGATGAAATCAACAACATCTCGAAGGCGAGAGCAGAGCAAAATTTAGGTTCATCAGACAAATGACGTGATGTTAAATTGAATTGAAAAGAAATAGCTGGAAATTTGGTTGCTCATAACTACGGTTAAGGCAAGACAAAAACAAGAGACAGACAAGAGTAACCTATGAGCGATGGCTTATTGATTCAACCAATAATATAAAAAGTAATCATAAATATGATATTTCCCATTACTACTGGTTATAATATCTTTTTCTTGTAAGGCTGATAAACTTCGTTGTACTGCACTTGCTGTTGTGAGATGATATTTCTTGATAAAATCTCCACTGGTAGGCTGAACATTCTCCCCTGCATGAGCCAAAGCTATCAAAAGAGCCTTTTGTTTTACAGTGAGTCGCGTCATTAAATCTTGGTATGTGTCGCTTTTTTCTTCCACAGCCATATTTATAGCCACTTCCACTTCTTTTACACCGCATGTAGAGTTTGGCTCTGTCATTGCATACAATTCATTACAAATCTTTTGTATGTACCACGTGGTTCCTTCAAATTTTTCATACATATACTGAACAGCTTCTGATGTTATATGTTTTCCTCCCTGCTCAAAATGATGTGTGATGAACGACGTATATGCCTCAAGTGATATTGGTTTCAAAAACATTGTTGATGCACTTTGATAAAATGGCCTTGCTGGCGACGAAAACATTTCGCCCATCATATGACGCTTTGAACCAGAAAAAACAAACCACGCATTATTACAATCCTGAATGTGAGTTCTAAGAAGGGCTTCTACATTCTGTTCAGGATAATCCATAATAGCTTGAAACTCGTCGATAGCAACAAGACAAGGTCTATCGGCTGTTTTTAGATATTGAAAAATCTCATTAAGCGACATTTGAGGCGACTGTATATCGCCTATCTCAAGATTCCAACTTGGCTGCCCCATAGAATCCAATGATATGCCTGTTCGTAACGAAGATACTACCTGTATAAACCTTTCCCAAGCCTTACGTCCCTTCGATTTCAGTTCAGAAAGAATTACTCTACCTAATTCATAAGTCAACTCTGCCAACGACTTTGTAGCATAAATATCAACTACAAACAAATAGAAATTATCTTGTATCTCTTGCTGGGAAAAGCAATGACGAATAAGTCCTGTCTTACCCATTCTTCTTGGCGATATGAGTGCCACATGATTACCATTAACAAGTAACGAAGTCAAACGCTTCGTTTCTTCTACTCTATCGCAGAAATACTCTGGACCATTATAGCCATATGTCAAAAAAGGATTCCTTATCATCTTGTTGCTTACTGGTTACGAATACAAAAATAAAAACAAATTTTCAATTATACAAATTTGCGTAACGCATTTTTGTATAATTACAAACTTATCTTCTATTACACCCCTAACAAGCGCATTAATAAAGGGTGAACGCATCAACGTTCACCCTATTTTTAACTTTGTTTTTTTAAATCACTGAACTTTCGCAAGTAGATATATAAAATCAAGAATTAGAGAATTAGAGAATTTTTGCTAACGTCTTTGTTCTATAGTATGAATGTAAGTTGAATTTATAAGAATTTATGGAAGGTAGTATAACAAAACTTGCTTTAATTCTTTATAATTCAGTAGAGTATATAATGCAAGGGCGTATGCCAAAAATTCTCTAATTCTTGAAAAAACATGCATTTGCGAAACTTTAGTAAAATCATAAACTTTGCAGCAAGCAACTCAAGCAGGTTGGTTAGCCCCAAGTAAAATTGAAAGATGCAACCTAAGGTCACTGACCGAGTGGATGCAGTCAGCAAAGCTGGTGCATCCAAACAAACGAGAGAAGTAAATAATGAAAGATTGAAAGATTTAAAAAGCGCTTTGCGCTTCTTTATCATTTATCATTTTTCATTTATCATTTAGCGAAGCTTCGCTTCGCGCACCTACAACTTCATCACCCGTTTCATTTGCAGGTTCTCGTAGCCTTCGGGGCAATGTGTTGAGAGGTAAACGGTGGGGTTATTGCTAATAAACTCACGCACCTGGTTGAGTGTTGTGCGTGCAGCAGCAATGTCTTCAAAAACAATGCTGAGCTTGTTTGCCTTCAATGCGGCATCGCAATAGGTAACATCGCCATGTATGAGATAGTAGAGTCCATCCGCCTCAACAACAACTATGCTGTTGCCCTTGGTGTGCCCACGAGCCTCAATAAAGTATATGCCCTCGGCAATGCGCTGCGATTTTGGAAAATTGTGATATGCGCCATCAGAATAGTCGGCACGCACAATGTTATCGCCATTGAGATTCAAGGCATCGGCATCTTCGGCACCGATATAAATCTTTGCTTTGGAAAAATAGCCCAACGCTGCAGCATGGTCGGGATGCTTGTGTGTGACAAGAATCTTGGTTACTTGCTCGGGGCGATAGCCAAGCTGAGCAAAGGCAACCATGTAATCGTTGACTTTCTCGCCCATATACAATGGCGCACCAAGCTGTTTTTCGGGAGCCTTGAAATCGTTTTGGAATCCTGTGTCAACCAGTATCACCTCGGAACCTGTGTCAATAAGATAGTTTTGCAAACTGCTGCGATAGATTATCTGCTCATCAAAATTTTCTTTTCCTTCTTCTCCACCAAAGGCAAACGGCTGGTTCATAAAGCCGTGATCAAACATGCGAATAGCTTTTATTTCCATAATGTTATTGTTATAGGTTAGTGGGCATAAAAATAATAATTATCTGCGAAACGACAATGGATTGAGCAAAAAAAAACTGTGGAGTATCACTACTCTACAGTTTTTTTATCCTTTACAATCTTTTTTTTACCTTAATCTAATAACCTATTAACTAAAACAATCCTTAAACCTAATAACTAAAAACCTAAATCTATTATTACTACTAACCTAAACAATCATTTTGATGATGCAAAGGTAGAAAGTTTTTTCTGTGTGCGAACACAAAAACACGTTTTTCCTCCAAAAACAGTTGTTTTATTGATTTATATCAAGTATTGTGTACGTACACAAACATATTTTACAACTATATTTCTCTTCATCTTTCTTCGCGGAAGAAAGACGAATCAGAAAGAAACGTCGGCGTCCTGAGCTCAAAGGCACGCACACAAGTTTTTTTTATTTACTCAATGAACTCGCTTCGCTCAAACAGCATTTCGTATCTCGTTGCTCAACCAAAGGTTGAGACTCGATATAATCAAAAAAACTTGCATGCTTTTCAGCCTTTTCGTGCGGAATGCCGACATGCCTGCCGGCTTGAGTTTCTTGCTGTTATTTTTTTACGTGTAATGTTCGTAATTGCAAGAAACGCAGCAAGTTGGTTAGCCCCCTCCTTTTGGAGGGGGATGGGGGAGGTTAAAGTTTTCCCAAAACTTTAAGCAACTGTTCTCCCAGTCCGATGGTGTAGCCCTGCGACACAAACACTACTCGGTTGAAAGTGTCGGCAATGATGAAGATAGGCAGCTGTGTGGTGCTCTGCAGTTTCATCGCCTCTACTATCTGGTTCTTGATAGTGCCGTTGATGTCGAGACCGAAGCTGTGGTTGGCTGGCAGTGTGCCGAACTCGGCAACATTGAAGCGCTTGGCGTCGGTTTCGTTTTCAAAGAGGAAAAGGAATGGACGTCCCCACTCTTCAAGCTGCTTGCGCACTTTTACTATATCCTTGAGTGCGTGGTTTGTTGGCTCCTGTCCTGTTCCAAGGATACCAATCACATAGTAGCCTCTGCCTGTTTGGGCAAGCACGCTTTTCTCTACTTGTTTTTCGCCCTTTGCTGGCAGCGTGAGGTATTTTGATTCGCTATCGAATGTGCCAATTACGCTCACCCCTTCCGTGTTTTCTCTTATCACGAGAGGCACGGTTGTTGTTTTGCCTTCTTCGATGGTGAAGAGTGTTGTGGCTGCAAGCACGCTGCCACTTGCCAGTCGGTTGCCTGTGGTGAGCATGTATGTGCCTGTTTCGAGTGGAGTGCCATTCTTAAATGTGTTCTCCCATGATGTGCCACCACCCATATCTACTTGTCCTTCTTCGAAGTTGAGTAGCTGCGAACGTCCATTCTCGACACGCGCAATAGTGAACTGTGAGTAGTATTTTGGATTGTCTAATGATGGCTTTGACTGGAATGTAAGAACGAGTGTTCCCTTTGGTGCTGCTGCCTTTTCCTGCTTGTCGGTATCGAAGTTCACATTAAGCCACTCACCATTGTATTTATATTGCACACGCCCTGTAACAACATCTTTTTGAGCCTCGATATTCAAACTGCGTGCAAGGTCAACGAAGAAGATGTCGCGCGAGCGTGTATCGGTCATTCTCGATTCCCACACACCCATTGGTGTCTGTGCTATTCTCAATGCCTTCTTGTCGGGATTCATCTTTATGTTGCGACGCACCCACTCCACCAATAGCGATGGGTCGTGGCGGAACATCTCAACACTATCTTTAGAGAACACACCAGCAAAGAACTGCTTGAACGGACGGGTAATCATCTCGTCTTCCACACGTGGACAAAGTTGATTGGTAGGTGCAAGCATATTGTCTTCGAGGATATCCATTGGCATATCACGAAGATCCTTATCGCGTAGTGTCTTTAAGAGGGCTATGCAGCGCTCGTGCTGATCTCTGTATTTATTGAGGAAAGCCAAGATAACACGCCAGTTGCCACGAGCCTTGATAAGAAACTCTCGCTCGTCCTCGGGATATTGCAATGCTTTGTCGCCCTTGATGAATGTTGAGGTGTAGGCTGCGCGTATGGAATCTTCTATGGCAAGACGCTGCTTGTTGTGCTCTTGTGCCTCAGCCGAAACATAAGGTATGTTTGCCTGCTCGGGTGGTGGCACGATGTTTATCTCATCAAGCTTGTTCATATCGTGCTTCTTTGTGAGTTTGATAGTAACAATCTTGTCTTTGCCGAATGATGATTTGGCATAGCCCCAAGCGCCATTCTTTGATGCCCACACAAGCATATCGCCCTTACCTGCTGTGAGGAAGGTTTTGCCTGCCTTGTCGGTGTATTTTGATGCTACGGTGCAGAACTCAGCATAGTTATATATCTGGAAATCAACACGAGCATCGTTAACAGCACGTCCCTTCTCGTCAACAACCTTGAAATCAACACGAGCCGATGAGCCATAGTTGTCGATAAGGTTTATCTCGGTGAAATTAGTGGTGCGAAGCATCACCTCCTCAGGACCACGATAGTCGCCAAAGGCACGTGTGTGCATCAACATTGCTCTACTTGCTGGAGCATTGAACCAACCAAGGTTTAACACAGCCTCGGGTTCGCAAGCACCCAGAAACCACCATTTGCCATCAGCCCAAGCCTCTACCCATGCGTGGTTGTCATCGGTGTGAGCCCATCGTGGTGTATATACTTGTCGGGCTGGAATGCCCACACTTCTCAGGGCAGCCACAAAAAATGTGCTTTCTTCGCCACATCGCCCGGCAGCCGTTCTCACGCTTTGCAATGGCGACGATGTACGTGCATCGCTGGGTTCATACACCACATGCTCGTGGCACCAGTGGTTAACCTCGAGAATAGCCTCTTTCATTGGCAGGTTCTTCACCCTGTCTTTCAATTCGCGATAGAACACGGTGCGCGAAGAGTCGAGCGGTTCGTTGTTAACACGTATTGGCAACACGAAATGGCGAAACAGCAGTTCGGGCACATCCTTGCCCCAAGGCATTTCGCTTTGTGCCTTGTAGCTCATGCGAATGTTTTGCATGAAAAAACTCTCGGGATAATCGGTTCTATCAGCCAAAGGCATATAGGAATATAGAAACTTCAAAGCCTCTTTCTCTTTGCTTTGGGCATTAGCTGGCAACACATTGAACATGGCTATAGCCAGCATAAGAACGGTTGTCTTCAGCAACTGTGCAATAGTATTTTTCACTCTGTTAGCGGTTGTGTAAGGCACCCCATCCTCCTTTGCAGATGGTGAGCCCATAAATACATCTGGGTTCATATATTTCATTGTTGAAGGTTTAATCTCGCGTGCTGAGAAATGAAAGTTGCTTACTCCCGACTTCTCACGTATCTCGTCAATATTCTCCTCATTGACACCACACCCTGCCATGAGGATTATTCTTCCCGCCGTCTTGGCTTGAAGTTTTTTCAGCATAGGAACACCCAACAAGGCATTAGCCTGCTGTCCTGAGGTGAGAATGCGGTTGAAGCCAAGCTTTATGCAATCATCGAGTGCTTTCTCGGCATCTCGTGCTCTGTCAAAGGCACGATGAAATGTTACCGACATGCCCTCGCAACGCTTCATCAAACGAGCGTTGGCAACCATATCTACATCGCCATCGGGAGTGAGACAGCCAAAGACTACACCATCGGCGCCAGCCTTACGTGCTGCATCAATATCAAGTTCCATACGCTCGAGTTCAAGATCGGTGTAACAAAAATCGCCACCACGTGGACGAATAATAACATGCAGTCGGGTTGTTGTTAACACCTTGCGTGCAACAACCATTTCCCCCCACGATGGTGTTGTGCCACCTTCAGGAATACCGGCGCAAAGCTCCACCCTATCGGCTCCGCCCTCCTGGGCAGCAATGCAGCTTTCAACACCATTGGCACAAATCTCTACTTCAAAATCGGTTCGAAACATATTTTTGAATGTGGAATGTGGAGTGTGGAATTATTTTAAATGACGAATTATAAATTAATGAATTCGCATTTTTCAACTCCAAAACTCGTAATTAAATAATTGATAACTAATATTTTTGTTTGCAAAGATAGAAAAATATTTTTGGAATAACCTCGCTACTTAGATAAATTCAAAAATTAAATAACTCAACATCGCACAAAGTGCGACCAATTCGTAATTCAAAATTCGTAATTCAAAATTATTTGTTACCTTTGCACTATGAACCCAATATTTATTGTTTTACCAATCCTTACATTATTAATGTTCGACTTGGGCTTGACCCTTAAGCCACAGGATTTCGTGTTTGTAGCAAAACGTCCTAAAGCAGCCCTTGTGGGTCTCACAGGACAGTTAGTAATTTTACCACTTGTTGCCTATCTTCTTGCAATAGCACTAAACCTTCCAGCTTACTATTTCATTGGAATCGTTCTTGTTGCCTGCTGCCCAGGAGGTTCATCGAGCAACATTTTCTCTCTGCTTGCCAAAGGCGATGTAGCACTATCGGTATCAATGACTGCCGTTAGTAGCATCGTTACGCTTTTCACCGTACCAGTAATAATGCAATACACCACAGCAAGTGTGGGCAATGCTGTGGGAGTAACCCTCCCTGTTGGCAACCTGCTGGCGCAAAACTGTGTTACCATGCTGCTGCCTATCGTATTGGGTATTGCGGTGAGACATTTCTTCACTACCACCGCCGAGAAAATTGAGCGCGTGCTCACCAAGTGTGCTTTTCCAGCATTGATGCTTGTTGTTGTGTTGTTCTACATTCAGCACAAAGACACTATCATGAATGCTTCTGCCACAACACTTCTCTCACCGCTTGCCCTTATTCTTTGCGCCATCACAGTGGCAGGAGCAATAGGCAAGCTGATGCGCCTTAACACCAAGGAGCAGCGCACCATAATAATCGAAGTGGGCATGCAGAATGCAGCACAGGCAATAGCTATTGCATCCTCGCCATTCATCTTCCACAACGATATCATAGCAGTTCCAGCAATCATCTATTCACTGATGATGAATCTGGTGCTGCTAACGTATGTGGCGCTTGTAAAAAAGTAGTTGGTTACATTCTCCCCTGTGCCTCCCTACCAGCACCTGTTCCCTTGTATTTGCTCTTTGCTGTGTTAAAACGATAGAACAAGGTTAGGGCGAGTTTGTGCTTTGAGAACTTGTTGCGCTGAATGAAACTATAGTTACCCATATCAGCCGATTCATTAGTTTGATTGCGATGCAGCACATCAACTATCGAAGCACGAAGAGTTAGAGCCTTGTCTTTGAGGAAACTCTTCTGGAGAACAAAACCAAGACGGCAGTTGTTATAGTCATCGTAGAAGATAAGACTATGACCATGCGATTCAAACATGAAATTCACATCAATCTTCCAATCGTTTTTCAAGCTAAAAGTGTTGAAGGCATTAAACGTATATACAGGTGTGTTGAAATACACTCTGCGCAAACCTGTTGATGATGCGTTGTCGTCAACATCGAGATAAAAGTGTTGCTTGTCAACACCAGCGGTGGCATTTAGCGACCATATTCCCACACGAGGTGTTGCCGAGAGATAAAGGCTATATGTGTTCACCGGCTTGTCGATATTGATGTGCTTAACGAGTACGGCATCGTTAGCCTCGAGATACGACCATTGTGTTATGCCATTCTTGCACCTGTCGTAGGATGCGGTAAGGGTGAGCCAACGCCACGATGCATTAAATGTTAGCTCGCGGTCCATTTGGTTTTTCAAGCAAGAGTTTCCTGCCTGCAAGGAATAACGACTAATATATGTAACAGCATCGTTCATTGCAAAAAACGATGGACGATGAATCTTAACACTATAGGCAAGTGCCAGCTGCACAGGTCCCAAGCCCACCGAATAAGAAGCCGTTGGGAAGAAATCGTTTGTTGTGCGATGAAGATTGTCGGAAGCCAAACGATCCTTGCAATCAAAGAGCACATGCTCATAGCGCAAGCCCAACTGTGCTGTGCCATATTTATCAAAGTCGGCAGCATATTCGGCAAAGGCAGCATAGGTGTTCTCTTTTATATCGTCGTCGGTATTGGCAATAGCACTCTTATCAATACTGTAGGTGTTGTGGCGCTTAACAAGAGTTACCTCGCTTCCTGCCTTCAACTCTCCCTTCCACAATGGATAAGAAAGCACCAGTTTGCCAGCAAAAAGACGACTATTAGTGCCCGATTCACTCAACACAAAATCATCATTAATTAAACTTTTCTCTACATTGTTGCGAGAGGTGTTGGTAGCTGTGCTCATGAAGTCGAAATTGAAATCAACATTGAGCTTACCTACATTTCCATTATAATAAGCATTGGTTAACCATCCAAGAGGTTTGCTCTCTTCGCTTGTCTGCACCGAATTGAGATGGTCTATGAAATTGCCGTTCTCATACACATCCTCATCATATATAACCTTATTTGTTCCATTGAGATAATGAGTTATATCGGCACGCACACCAACCGAATGGTTATCCGAGATTTGCCAGTTTACACCAGCTGTATATACCATTGTGTTGTTGCGCCAAGTCATAGTGTAAGGACCTGTCTGCAGGAATGTCTTGCTGCTTTTATATATATCTTCAAGAGTGCTATACTGCCGATAGTCCATGTGGCGATAATAAGCCGAACCAAACACGTCAACACCATTCTTGCGATAGTTAAGCCCCAGTTTGCCCTGAGGAGTGTTGAAGTTATATTGCAAATCCTGTTCGGTGAAAGCCATGAGGTCAAGTCCAAGACCATCACCCTTATGCTTCTTTGTGCGTATGCGCACCACTGCCCTTACAGAGGCATCATATTGCGCACCGGGATTGTTGATAACCTCAACATCACGTATTTCATCACTACGTAAACGTTTAAGCTCGGTGTCGTCTCTAAGCAAGCGACCGTTAATGTAGATAACAGGTGTGCCCTTGCCCAACACCTCGAGCTTGTCTTCCGAGCCAGTCATACCAGGAATCTTGACAAGCATCTCGTCAACGGTGCCCGACGAGGCAAGCGGTGTGCCCTCTACCCGCGTAATCATCGAGCCACCTTTAAGACGAGTGTTGGGGAGGCTGCCCTTGACAACAACCTCCCGTAACTCTACCATCTTATCAATCATCTGATCACTTGTTGTCGTCGCGACAACATTTGCAGAATCTTGCTCTTGACTTGATTTCTGCGCAAAAGCAGATAAGAAGCCAAGGCAAGTTATCATACCTAATACAATTCTTTTCATATATATACTACCTCTCTCCTCTCCCTCCCCTGCAGGGGGAGAGGTCAGTTGTTCAATCTACTTTGCTCTGCTTTACCTGCGCCTGTACCCTTATACTTATTCTTTGAAGCGTTGAATGTGTAGCGCAATGAGAATTCAAGGCGAGAGCCTCGTTTGGTTTTCTGACCAGTAATGTTTGGACCGCAATCAATTTCTATGTCCTGCACGTTACGGCGAAGAACATTGCTTACAGACACACGGGCACAGAGAGCATCGTTCTTAAGCCAGCATTTCTGTAATGCAAAACGTAGGTTATAAGAAGCTGATTGCAGGGTGGTCTGTGCTATCTGTCCCTTAGTGTTTATATTCATATTTGCCTCTACCTGCCAGCTATGCTTGAAGCGGAAAGCATTGTTAAGATCAAAGAAGAATATTGGTCGGTTGCAGTTCAACTCACGAGTGCCTGTTGCCTCACGTGGGTCGTCGAGAGTCATCTTATACCAGAACTTCTGTGCCCCCATTGTCCAGCTTGGACTATACACGCCAAATGTAGGGTTGGCAGAAAGGAAACAAGCCAGATTGCGTGTTGGCTCAGGCAGGTTGCTGTTTCTTACCAATATCACACCATTGTCATTATATATCTGAGTCCACTGCGTAAGAGTGTGCTCACGCTTTTCGTAAGCAATGAAGAGGTTTATCCAACTGTAACGCACGTTGGCGCTAACCTCTTGCATGAGCTGGTTCTTCAGTTGCGAATTACCCTGTATGAGTGAGTAGCTGTTAATATATACCACATTATCGCTGAGAACATTAAAGCTTGGACGAATGGTCTTTAAGGTGTAAGACAAAGATGTCTGCACTCTACCCCACTGCTTTGCCCACGAGAAGGTAGGAAAGAACTCATCCTGATAACGCTTCATTGAATTGTCGTCATTGAGTTGGTCGATATAATCAAAACCAACATGCTCGTAGCGTAAGCCAGCCGATAGCATACCATACTTATCGAAGTTGGCATTATACTGAATGAAGGCAGCCACATTGTTTTCCTTTACCTTTGAACTGGTTGAAGGCAATGGATAGCCCTGAATGGTGTTTGAAGAGGTTCGGCGTACAAAACTCATCTCAGTACCAGCCTCAACATTTCCTTTCCACACAGGATAGGTAAGCACCAGTTTGCCTGCCCACATCTTGGTAGGATTATCGCTTGTCTGAGAAATATTATTATTGTCATTATTGTTTTTTACTTCGTAAATAGTTGTTTCGTTTTTGTATCTCTGTGTTACGAAGTCTATGTTAAGGTCAACATTGAGTTTACCAAACTGTCCGATATAATAAGCATTACCATCCCAGCTGTATGGCATGTGCTGAGGTTGATCTTGCGAAGCGTGGCTGTGTTCTGTATAGAACGGTGTCTGCTCGTCAAGATACTTCTGATGCAGGAATGTCTCACTCAAGAGAGTGTTGTTTGCCTTTATTCGCTGATGGTTCTCTATGCGCATACCTAATGAGTGGTCTTTAGCAATTTGCCAGTTGAAGCCAAGATTATAGTTCATGCCTTCACCATTCCATTTATCACGGGTATTCACATCTTCATGAATATGCTTTACTTTACCGTTATTCAAAACATAAGTATCAGCCCAGTTTATCATATCGTTAGTTTCATAAAACTGCCAGTAATTTACTAAGCCGAAGATATCGAAATTGTTATGGCTATAACGAAGATTAAGAGTACCACTTGGAGCTGTGTATCCATAAGCAAGGTCTTGTGAAAGACCTGTGTTTACATCGAAGCCGAAACCATCGCCCTGATGACGTATTGTCTTAATTCGTACCACAGAAGAAACAGTAACATCATAACGTGCACCAGGGTTGGTGATTACCTCAACACTCTCTATCTCTTCAGAACGAAGACGTTTCAGCTCGTCAGCATCCTGCATCTTTCTACCATTAATATATATTATAGGCTTTCCCTTACCTAATACTTCGAGTTCATCGTCCTTAACGGTCATTCCTGGTACTTTCTCAAGCATTTCCTTTGCTGAGCCCGACTTACCAAGAACAGTTCCCTGAATGGTTGTTATCATTGAATTGCCTGTGAGTTTTGTTTTAGGCATCATACCCTTAACAGTCACTTCCTGCAACATCTTGGTATCGTTATTCATCATAATAGTACCTGCAAGAGCATCTTTCACTCTTACATATTTTGTTTGATAGCCCACATAAGAGAGACGGAGAATACCATTCTCTTCTGGTGTCTTAATAACAAACGAACCGTTCTCGTCGCTGGTAGCACCTTGAATATAAGTAGAATCTGCCGACAACAGAGCCACACTGACAAACTCAAGAGGCTGTCCCTTTTCGTCTGTTACCTTTCCTTCTAAATCAGAATTTTTTGCTGCCCGTGACAAGCTTACTATAAGCATCATGGCAAAAAATGCAATTAATCTTTTCATTTTACTTTTGAACTTTGGTTACTTACGAATAGACGTAAATCCGGTTGCAAAAGTATATAGAAAACGCCTATCCCTAACGGATTTGGGATAGACGGCATGTTTTTGTGACGAATGAAGCCTTCTTAATTACGAAATCTGTAAGAATATTGAAAGATGGAAAGATGGAAAGATGGAAAGATTATTCAATAGCTATTGCTTGATTGCGTCTTTCACCTGCGCCATATTGCTGCGTGATACTGGCAGGGTTTCGTGGCAGTGTTTTATGTATAGCTGGGTAGAGCCAGCCTTACTGCTGATATGGTCAACCTGTTGCAGGTTTACTAAGAAGGCACGGTGACAACGAACAATCATTTGACATTCTCTCAACTGCTCGGTTACTTGTTTAAGAGTTGCACGAAGCATATCGTTGCATACCCTACCCTCTTTCAGCTGATACACCTTTACATAGTTGCCTACTGCTTCCATATAAAGCACATCAGGCAGATGAAGAGTTATGGTGTCGCTGGTGTTTCCTGTAAGTACAACTGTTGACTGACAAGGTGAAGCATCTTCTTGCTTATCGCCAGCAGAAGCCTTTTTCTCTATTTCCTTCTGCAGCTTGCCGAGTTGTTTGTTGAGCATACGTGTTTCTTCCTCCATCTCCTTTATCAATCGTTTACGACGACGAAGGAAGGTTGACATACTAATAATAATTATTATCAAGCCAATGGTGAGCAATAGAAAAAAGATAAGTTGTTGTTGGCGCGAAATCTGCAGGTGCAGCTGGTGTTCATGAAGTTTATGTATAGCACGCTCTTTAGCCTCAGCAACCGAGTTATTTTTATCAAACCGCTTGCCCACACCGTTAACATATTCCGACATATCGGTAATGTTATACTTTCCCGTAAGGGCGTAGTCGAGCACCATCTTATGCCCTATCATGCAAAAACGAAACTCATTATAATGATAGTCGTCAAAGGTGTTCTTGGGCAACATATCCATATAATATTTAGCCTTTTGCTTATCACCTTTGAGCAACCAAGCATGCGAAAGACTAAATATAGGAACATCAACTTGATCTTGATAATAATCCCCACATTGACGATAATGCTTCAACACGCGCTCGTAAATGGCTATACCCTTATCAAGCTGTCCGCAATCTATAAGCACATCAGCATAGTTTGGCAAAGAGTGCATCCATGCAAAAACCGAATCGGGAGCAGTATCTATATGCGCAATAGCACGCTCTGAATAAGCAAAAGACTGTTCTTTGTTGCCATGATAGAAAGAGCCCATAGCAAGTCCATCAAGAAGATCGGTATGCCCAAAGTCGCCACCATCTAGTTTTATCAACTCCTCGGTATAATAAGTAGCATCCTTTAGGTTGTGAATTCTAAAAGCCAGCTCAGCCAAAGAATAGAGTATCTTCCTCATCTCTTTCTTATCTCCTGTCTTCTTGCGCTCTTCAAGCGTTTTCAACATCACCTCCTTTGCTTTGGCTGGCTGTTCTTTCCACCAATAGTATGATGCAGCAGCAGTACGCGCTTTTAGCAGCATTGCACTATCAACAGGATGTTTATTCTCATAATAATCAAGAGCAAAGACTATTAATGAATCCTCAGACAACGATTCTCCATTACCCGAATGCGCCATTGCTGTAGCTATCCAATAGCGAGCAGTCCACTCGTTTGACAAGCGGTCAACACTCTCCACCCCATTCAACACCTCAAGTGCACTATCAGGATGTTCTTCTACCAAGTTCTCAGCCTCAGCAATCAACCGTTTATCAGACATACCGCATGAGGCTAAAAAAACTACAATGATCAATATAGCAATTGGGTTAATTTTCATGATTCGTTTTGTTGAGAATTCATTTACGCCACAAAGATAAAAAAGAAAGCGAACACCTGCAAATTATATTACAAATATTTATTAATCTCCACAGCGGTTTTCTACCAATTGATTAGTCCTTCCCTTTTTGGAAAGGACCGTGAGAGACTTTAGTTTTTCACATGCACTCCTCCAAACACATTGCTTGCAACAATATAAAGTGTAGGAATATTCTGGTATTCACGATTAAAAGTGTGATTACCCACGCCACCAATAACACTACGTGATTTCACTTTCACATTGACATTGGCTGGAACATAAAGCTCTACCCCACCAAAAACGGTACGAATATCAATTTCCTCGTCTTCATCAATAACGGCATTGCGAATATCCATACGAATGCCACCAAAGACAGCATCCAGTTTTGCACCATGAAAGTGCTCACCATTATACACATACTCATCTCCACCAAAACTCACAGCACAATGAATACGTTTGCCTTCTTCCACTTCAGGAATAGCACGAGAAAGCCAATGATCATGATCATGGAAAAATCCAGAGAAAAACATCCCTATACCAACATAAAACATAATACAAGGTGCTACAAACTCAGTCCAAGGCTGAGTAAACAACCACTCAAAATGCCAGGCATCCAAAAGATCCACAATCTTGAGACAAGCAAATACAGCAAGTGCAAGTCCAAAAATACTTCTTATTTTCATTTTCTGTTAATTAAAATTTTGATGCAAAGATATTGTTATTATCAATTAGCTCCTAATATCTGGGATAAACAGTCATCTTTTGTGACAAACTGCATCAAAACTCAATGCGATAAGCAATATTAGGGAATGTGAGTGTAGTGAATTGGTTCTCCAGCTCACGAGACTTCACGTTAAAGGTTTGTCCCTGAAAAGCACGTATCTGCAGATAATCAAGTATAAAATGATGAGCCACATGCTTACCATTAATTGTATATTTCACAGAGAAAGCATAACCCACGTTCATTCCCAACTGCCTACTAAATGGGTGGGAAGTATCCTCAGGAATTTCCTTATCTGCACGTTTCATAACATCCTCGTATGTCATGCCATCAGGAACAGGTGTATAACGTTCACCCCCCATCATTGTCAATCGTACATTATAGCCAAAGACATTCTTTCGCTCTTTGCCTACCATCCATTCTTTTCCACCAAGGATATTGGTGATATATCGCCTATCATGACGAGTAGAATGCCAATCACCTTGAGCATCACGATATTCGGATTTAAACAACGTTGCTGTTATCATACCATAGAAACCATTCTTCAGATAGCGTTCAAGAGTAAAATCAACACCATAGTTTCTACCAGCACCATCATTAACCAATGCCCTTTCCTGATAGAACATTTTATGATTAACAATTGAATATGTACTACCTTGTTCCACTGGTACATCAAAAAGATACTGCCAATAAGGTTCTATCTTCAGCATGGCATTATCACCAAGTCGCTGAGCAAAAGAAAGCGATATGTGGTGTGAACGGGTAAGCCCAAGAGCTTCATTAGGATTATACACCACACCGTCATTATGCTTTTGTACAAAATAAGTATCTGTTGTCTCCCTACGACTATTCATTGCATAAGCAATAGCAATGGTGCTTGATGGTGTGGTTTTATACTGCACACTAACACGTGGTTCGAAAAGCCATTGATTATTTAGATTAAACCACATAATATTCATACCTGCCACAGCAGAAAGACGAGGCGAGAAAGCAATCTTATGACTCGTGTAAAAACGGGTTAGTCCTGTATATCCCTTAGAATCAACCATTCGTTTCATAGGTTCTCCCACCTCACCAATATGATCAAGCCACGAACTAAATTCAAGATGCTGATGCAGAATACCATTTTGCATGGTGTATCGTGAAGAGAACTTGTGCTGATGCTGCACACTCTCCTGAAGCATCCACGAAATATTGCGTCCATTCATATTTGGAGTTGAATTAAGTTGAGTGTCGTAGTCGTTAACTCCAACTCGGGTATAACTGCCAGTATATGCCACACTCGAGCGCAAGGTGCCACCTGTGCGGAATCTATAAGTATGGGTGAGTCCCATGGCACAACTTCGTTGCTTTGACCACGAGTCGTTACAATCCCAAAGAGTTTCCCAATCTGACACATCAGCTATATCATTATTATAATTATCAACAAGTCCTGTAAACCACAACGCAAACGTGCCTGCTTTTCTTGTTGGAAAATTCAATTTAAAACTCAAATCCTGATAATCAAGGTTTTGATTCTCCATATTTATAGCGTGCATCTCCTGAGCTATTTTCAAAAAGCTATATCTATAGTTCACCAGATACGATGCACCATTACAGCCCTCCTTTACTTTTCCCAAAGGACCTTCGGATGCAAAATCTACACCAAGACTTCCTATCTGAAAAGCATGCTCATGCTTGGCGCTATTACCCACACGCATCTTCATATCAAAAGCACCCGAAAGAGCATTACCATATTCGGCTGGCATAGCTCCAGTAAGAAAATCACTATTAGCAAGCACCGTCCCATTGAGTGATGTAAAGATACCACCACCAGCACCTGTAATATCTGCAAAATGGTTAGGATTATTCACCTCTACTCCCTCTATGCGCCATTGAAGCATCTGCGGAGAATTACCATGAATACTAATTCCATTACTTGCCCCCGAAGCAACACCAGCAAACATTGCAGCAGTGCGTGCAGGGTCGGCCAAGCCACCGGCATAGCGGTTAGCTTCTTCAACGCTAAACATTCGGGCTCCCACCTGTGCCATCTCATTTAGTGGCATCTGCTTGTTCACCTGTGGTTTCACCACCACCTCGCCTAACTGCGACACACTCTCATTCATATGGAGATTAAGCACCAACTCTTTACCTGCCGACAACAACTGTTCTTTGAGCACCAATGGTTCGTAGCCCACATAGCTGGCCTTGATAGAATGGCGACCAACAGGAACATTATTAATAACAAAGTTTCCGTTAATGTCAGAAACCGCGGTTGCGTTTTCTACTCCTTCAACAACGATGGTAACACCAATCATTGGTTCATCTGACGACATGTCACTCACATGACCTCTTATCGTCTGCATTGTAATCGTTGTACTTGCTGCTCCTGAAATACA
>DGRY01000137.1:10504-11278 GCA_002391185.1 Prevotella sp. UBA4376 | reverse complement strand
CGAATCCGACAAGAGGCTCAAAAAACGAAAAACAGATAAAGGCTGTCACATATTGATTGTGACGGCCTTTTTTCAATTCAGGCAAATTATGATTTATCCACACAACTTTGAAGATAAGATTGGTTTCAACGAAATAAAAGCGATGTTGCGCCAGCTCTGCCTTTCAACATTAGGAAAAGGCGAGGTGGAAAAGATTGAATTCTCTACCAACGCTAATCAGGTGAACACATGGCTCGAACAGATTCGGGAGTTCCGACACATACAAGAGCAGAAAGACGACTTCCCCATGACATTCTTCATAGACTGCCGCGAGGCTCTGCTACGCATACGCATAGCCAACACACATCTTGAGGAAGACGAACTGTTCGACCTGCGCCGCTCGCTCGACACCATAAACCACATAGTGGCTTATCTGCAACCTGAAGAGGATATGGACGAGGATGGCATCATACCCAACCGCACAGCCCTGCAGGAGCTTGCCGATGGTGTTGCCACATTCCCCAACCTTGTGCAACAGATAGACCAGATACTGGATAAATTCGGACACATACGCGACACAGCATCCCCCACCCTTCACGACATACGCCGTGAGCTGGCACGTGTTGAGGGAAGCATATCGCGCACGCTAAGCAACATTCTGCGCACAGCACAGATGGAAGGAGTGGTTGACAAGGATGCTGCCCCAACCATGCGCGACGGTCGCCTCGTAATACCCGTTGCCCCTGGACTGAAACGCAAGATTTCGGGTATTGTGCACGACGAGAGTGCCACAGG
>DGRY01000137.1:0-10434 GCA_002391185.1 Prevotella sp. UBA4376 | reverse complement strand
GAACCTACTCAGGTGGTTGAAGCAAACAACCGCATACGCGAACTGGAGAACGAGGAGCAACAGGAGATAATACGCATTCTAACAAAGTTTACCGAGAAAGTGCGCCCACACGTGGCTGAACTTCTCGACAGCTATCGCTTCCTCGCCCAGATTGACCTCATTCAGGCTAAGGCTTCGCTTGCCAACCAGATGAAAGCCTTTGAACCAGAGGTGAAGAGCGAACCAATAATCGACTGGATTAAGGCTCGCCACCCGCTGCTTGAACGAACAAAGAAAGTAATCCCATTGGATATTACGTTGAATGTTGAACAGCAAAATTCAGGAAGAATTTTGATTATCTCCGGTCCTAACGCAGGTGGTAAGTCAGTATGCCTGAAAACAGTTGGATTGCTGCAATACATGCTACAAAGTGGACTATCAATCCCTCTTGGCGACCGCTCAACAACAGGTATCTTTCACGACATCATGATAGACATAGGCGATGAGCAGAGCCTTGAAAACGACCTCTCAACCTATTCATCACATCTGCTCAACATGAAGAACATGATGAAGCAGGCATCAAACAGAACACTCATACTTATCGACGAGTTTGGTACAGGAACCGAACCGCAGATTGGTGGAGCAATAGCCGAAAGCGTGCTCACACGACTGCTCAACGAAGGCGCATGGGGAGTGATAACCACTCACTACCAAAACCTGAAACACTTTGCCGACAACCACGAAGGAGTGGTCAACGGAGCCATGCTCTACGACCGACACGAGATGCGCCCACTCTTTCAGCTTGCCATTGGCAGACCAGGAAGCTCATTCGCCATAGAGATAGCCCGCAAGATAGGATTGCCCGAGGATGTGATAAAGGAAGCATCGGATATTGTTGGAGCTGACTATATCCAGAGCGACAAATACCTGCAGGATATCGTTCGCGACAAACGCTATTGGGAAGGCAAGCGCCAAACCATTCACCAGCGCGAAAAGGATATGGAAAAGACCATAGCCAACTACGAAAAGGAGATTGAGCAGCTGCAGAAACAACGCAAGGAGATTCTTGCAAAGGCACGTCAGGAAGCCAACGAACTCTTGAAAGAAAGCAACCGACGCATAGAGAATGCCATAAAGGAGATTCGAGAGAAGGAAGCTGAAAAGAACGAAACCCGACGCATACGTCAGGAACTCAAAGAGTTTGAAGAAAACATCAACGAGATCGACGTAAAAGCCAACAACGATGCCATAGCTCGCAAGATAGAACAGATAAAAGCACGCAAGGAACGTCACGAAAAACGAAAGAAGGAAAAGGCTGAAAACGAAAAACGTGCCTCGGAGGCTTTGCGCAACGCCGTGAACAAATCATCGGCTACAAACAACTCGCCTATTGCCGTTGGCGATAAGGTGCGCGTGAAGGGACTCACCACGGTTGGAACCGTAGAGAGCATAGCAGGCGCCATGGCCACAGTTATCTTTGGCGACATGCGTTCAAAAATGCGACTTAACCGACTGGAACACGCACCAGCCGCAGCCGAAGCACCAAAAACCGAACAACAACGCCTGCAGGAAAGCCTTGGCTACAAGATGAGCCGCACCACACGCGACACCATGGACGACCATCGCAAAAACTTCCATCAGGACCTTGATGTGCGAGGAATGCGAGGCGACGAAGCACTCAACGCCGTTCAATACTTCATCGACGACGCTATCCTTGTGGGCATGAGTCGTGTGCGCATACTTCATGGAAAAGGCAACGGTATCCTTCGCCAGCTCATACGCCAATACCTCTCGGGCATTCCAAACGTAACACACTATGCCGACGAACATGTACAATTTGGTGGCGCAGGCATCACGGTTGTTGACCTGTAAAAATAAAAGTCCCGAACCACAAGAGTTCGGGACTTTATGCTTTATAACACGTAATGGATTATTCAATCACAACGGTTGTCCAACCATGCTTATCCTCGATAGTACCATACTGGATGCCACGAAGAGTTTCGTAGAGCTTGGTTGACCATGGACCAGGCTTGTCGCCAAAACTATACTTAGCACCTGTATCAAGATCATCAAGCTCGGAGATTGGAGAGATAACAGCAGCTGTGCCGCAGGCACCTGCCTCCTCGAATGTTGAAAGCTCGTCAACAGGAATAGGACGACGCTCAACCTTCAAACCTAAATCCTCGGCTATCTGCATCAAACTCTTATTGGTTATTGAAGGCAGAATTGATGTACTCTTAGGAGTTACATAAGTATTATTCTTGATACCGAAGAAGTTGGCGGCACCACACTCGTCAACATATTTCTTTTCCTTGGCATCAAGATAAAACTCAGAACCATAACCCTTCGATGCTGCAAACATGTGAGCCTGCAAAGAAGCAGCATAGTTGCCACCAACCTTATACACACCTGTTCCTAATGGAGCAGAACGGTCCCACTTACGAACGATAGCATACTTGTTGCTCTGGAAACCACCCTTGAAATAAGGACCAACAGGAGTGGCAAAGATAAGGAACAGATAATCCTTTGATGGATGCACACCAACCTGTGGAGTTATACCAATGAGAAGCGGACGGATATAGAGTGTTGCGCCACTCTCGTAGGTAGGAATCCATTCCTGATTAAGGCGAACAACCTTCTTTACCATTTCCTCGAACATTTCTGTAGGAACCTTTGGCATCACGATACCATCACATGTGCTCTGAAGACGTTCTGCATTATCCTTCACTCGGAAAATACGAACTTTACCGTCAGGACAACGATAAGCCTTCAAACCTTCGAAAGCTTCCTGACCATAATGCAAACAGGTTGCAGCCATGTGCATGTTGATGTATTCGTCGGAGCATACCTCTATTTCGCCCCATTTTCCGTCACGATAGTAGCAGCGGACATTGTAATCTGTTCTTCTGTAGCCAAAAGAAAGACTACCCCAGTCTAAATCTTTCATAACAATTATTTTTAGAATGTGAAATTACCACATTTGTAATTCCACAATTAATTTTATCTTTCTTTTTTGCAAAGATACAAATAAAAATGATATTTTGCTATATCTATAGCAGAAATTTAAGTAAAAATGTTATCACTTTTGACCTTCAAGTATCTTTTTGATTTCATCATCGGTCTTTGTGAGCTTATCCTTGCATAACCTGATTAGCTTCTGGGCAGTCTTGAGTTGTTCGCCCATAGTATCTATATCAAGCTCGTTGTTTTCAAGCTTTTCTACTATCTGCTCTATCTGACGCAAAGCATCTTCATATTTCAATTCGGTCTCTGTCATTTTATTATTGATTTAAATATTCCTTTTCTCACTTTTGTTTCCACCTCATCACCCGTTTTGAGTGTTGAAGCATCAACCACAACCCGTCCATTATGCAAGGTGATGCTGTAGCCTCGATTCAGAAGAATCTCGGGGTCAAGCGCTTTTGCTCTTTGTTCGAGCATTAGCAGGTGATGTTTCTCGTTTTGCAATCTCACATCAACAAGCGATTTGAGTTTCTCCTCGAGCATCATCACATTATGTTTTTCGCTTGAAAAGCGCTCATTTATCAACGAAATGATATTCATCAATAACTTGTCGAGCTGGTTTTCGTGACGTGTCTTAACAAGCGAGAATAGCACAGGTATCTTCTCGGCAACATGGAGCAAGCGTTGTTTCTCGGTCTCTATCCTATGCTGAGCTATTGTAACCATTTCGGTTTCGGCATCCACAAGAATGTGCCACACCACCTCGAGATGCTCCAAAAGAAAAGCAGCTGCCGCCGTCGGCGTTTTCACACGCGTATGGGAAATCATGTCAAGCACACTCTCATCGCGCTCGTGACCTATACCTGTTATTATTGGCAAAGGGAAATTAGCCACATTTTCGGCAAGCGCCAACGTGTCAAAACCACTCATGTCGCTCGTAGCTCCTCCACCTCGGATTATCACAACAGCATCAAAATCCTCAAAACGCCCGTTTATAGCGTTGAGAGCAGCAATAACGCTATTCTCTATCCCCTCGCCTTGCATAATGGCAGGAAAAAGCTCTACATGAAACTTAAAACCATAGGAATTATCTGTTAGCTGACGCATAAAATCGCCAAAGCCAGCTGCATTTTCACTCGACACAACAGCTATTCGCTGGGCAAAGACTGGCAAAGAAAGTTCCTTCTGCAAATCGAACACACCTTCTTTTTTGAGCTGTGCTATTATTTGCATACGTTTTCTTGCCATATCGCCAAGCGTGTATTCGGCATTTATATCGGTTACTATCCATGAAAAGCCATAAGCCTCATGAAAATCGGCATACACCTTGAGCATCACCTTCATGCCCGAACGAAGATATTGCCCAGTTACCTGTTCAAACTTGGGACGAATATACATCCACCTGCTTTTCCAGCATTTTGCCGAAGCCTTGGCTACAGGAGTATTAGAGAACAAGTCTTTCTGCACCAGCTCCATATAGCAATGTCCCCTAACCTCGCGTATCTCAGAGAGTTCTGCCTCAACCCAATACTCCATAGAGAGACTTGTGGAAACAACCTCTCTTACCAGATTATTCAGTTCAAATAAAGATAATGGAGCATTCATAAATAATTATTTTTTTAAAAAGCTGAGTTTTCTTAGTAAACTAAAAAACTATTTTGTTGTTCGACCTTCCTGATAAGCCTTCCAAAAGTCGGGAACACCATAACCAAAAATATTGTTTGGTGAAGAATAATTATTACCACTTTTTCGTACCAAGTCGATAATCTCATATGCTGTTTTTTCAGGACACGCCTGCCACAAGCAAGCAACAAGTCCAGTTATCAAAGGAGCCGAGAACGATGTTCCCATATCGTTAATAACCGTACCTCTTCCCGACACCACAGCTGCAGGGCTACCAAAAGCCATCACATCAGGTTTGATGCGACCATCGGCAGTTGGACCTATCGACGAAAAAGCTGCATTTATGCCATTAGGACTTATTGACCCAACAGTAAGAATATCTTTTGCATCAGAAGGGAAATTCATTTTCTTCCAGCATCCCATTCCTTCGTTTCCAACGCTATTAACAAGCACAATCCCTTTGGAAGCCAACATGGATGCCGTGCGCGAAATCAAAGCGGTTTTACCATCAAGCTCATTATATTTATGGCTGTTTGACGCATCATCAAACTCATGATAGCCAAGCGAAGAATTGATAACATCAACACCTACCGAATCGGCATATTCAACAGCCGCTGCCCAATAATCCTCCTCGGCAAGACTTTCGGTGTGCTGATCCTCACATCTGAGAAGCAAGTAAGAAGCTTCGGGGGCTGTTCCGATGTAATAACCAGGCACCTCTACAGCCATAGCCGAAAGAACCATCGTTCCGTGATCGGTTTCATCAAACACACTCTTTGCACGAGGAAACACAAAATCACGTATGCCCGACAACTTCAAGTCATGAAGACAAGGAATGCGGTCAACATTCATAAAACCGGCATCAAGAACAGCAATAAGCATTCCTCTACCTTTGAAACCATGCTGATGCAAACTTGTGCCATTAAGATTTTCTATCTGATCGGCTGTTGCACCATAAGGATTATGCGATTCCTCTTGCCATTGCCTCACCTCTTTCTTAAAGTTTGAACGAACTGTTGTTTTTATTGAATCGGGAGCTGTGAACACCTTGCGACAGAAACTCACGAAAGGCAGTTTTTTTACCGCATCCATTTGCGACGCCTTGCGACATTTCACCAGCAACGTGTTGTTCCACTTGCTTTTGCTAATAACCTCAACACCTGCATGAGAAACCTTCTTAATATAGTCGCTACACACAGGAATATCGGTAGAATCAATGGCTATATTCTGACGCGCACGCCTTTTCAAGGCGCGTTCTGAAAGAAACTCATGCGGACGAGCAAAAGAATAATTTGAATTGCCCTTATCTTTAAGCTGAACTCTGAAAAGCATACACTTGCCGCCAGGATACGACACAAGATCAACCTTACGGGCATAACCACTACCAATAAGGAAACTAAGCAATCCAAGAATAAGCAATAATTTGTTCATTTTTTTTACTGTCATTAGGTTAGAGGAAGGAATTATAAGATTATTACCATAAAAGCCATACGCTTTTATCTTAATATTTCTTCTCTTATATCCCTTATTTCTTTTTCTTCTTTTAAGTTGCTAACTGCAAAAGTAGATAAAATGACCTTAACAACAAAATAAATAGGTGAAAAAGCTATAATAATTCATGATTAATCAATTGTTTTCATTATCTTTGCATTCATATAACTTACTTATGATGGACAATAAGAAAGCAACACTCGAACTGGGAACAAAACCTGTAGGGCATTTACTATGGCAATATGCCTTGCCTGCTATCATAGCGATGACTGCTTCTTCACTTTATAACATCATAGACCGCATATTTATCGGTCAGATAGTAGGTCCCGATGCTATTGCAGGTCTTGCCATTACATTCCCATTCATGAATCTCAGCGGAGCCTTTGGTGCTGCCGTTGGTGTTGGCGCATCAACAGCCATATCGGTAAAACTGGGACAAAAAGACTATTCGTCAGCACAACATCTTCTTGGCAACACAGTAACACTTAATGTCATCATCGGCATTATGCTAACTATAGTTTGCATAACATTCTTAGATCCTATACTTCGTTTCTTTGGAGCAAGTGATGTTACTATTCCCTATGCTCGAGATTTTATGGAGATAATACTTATTGGAAACGTAGTAACACACATGTATTTTGGAATGAACGCCTTGCTTCGTGCTGCATCAAAACCACGAATGGCTATGCTTGCAACTATCTTTACCGTGGTGATGAACATTCTGCTCGATGTGGTGTTTATACTATGGTGGGGATGGGGAATACGCGGAGCTGCCCTTGCAACCATGATTTCGCAAACGCTTGCTATGTGCTGGCAATTCTCGATATTTGCTAACAAGAACCAAATGCTACATTTCAAGCGTGGCATATATAAACTTAGAACACATCTTGTTAAAACAATCATCAGTATTGGCATAAGCCCATTCTTAATGAACGTGTGCGCTTGCATCGTGGTTATCTTTGTTAACAACCAGCTATACCACTATGGTGGAGACATGGCTGTGGGAGCATATGGAATTAGTAATGCCGTTGCAACAGTTTTTGTAATGTTCGTTATTGGATTAAACCAAGGTATGCAACCTATTGCAGGCTACAACTATGGCGCACAACAACTAACACGACTGATGCGAGTCGTTCGCCTTGCTATTATAGCAGCAACATGTATCATGTCAATAGGATGGCTTGTTGCCATGTTCATGCCTTCACTCATAGCACGCGCCTTCACAACAGATGCTAAGCTCATCAATCAGGCCATAGTTGCTATACGCTTCAACCTGATTGTTTTCCCTATAATAGGTTTCCAGATGGTAACAACCAATTTCTTCCAATGTATTGGTAAAGTAAAGATAAGCATCTTCTTATCGTTGAGCCGTCAGATGTTGCTCCTACTTCCACTACTTGGAATACTACCTATATTCATAGGACTTGATGGAGTGTGGCTTGCTCTACCTTCAAGCGACTTCCTGTCGGCATTACTTGCATTTACCGTAATGACTATATTCATGCGTAAGTTCAAGAAGCAGATTATTGCCCAGGAACAATCACAAAACGAAACAAAATAACAAACCATATATGGAGAATAAGATAATAATCAATATCGGAAGACAGATAGGATCAGGAGGTCGCATTATTGCGAAGAAACTGGCCGAAGAGTTCAACTGTACGCTATACGACCGCGAGATTCTTAATCTTGCAGCCAAGGAAAGCGGATTCTGTGAACAATTCTTTGAGCAGAACGATGAATGTAAAGGCTTCTTTAAAAGTCTTTTCAATTTCCGCTCACATATTGTTGGCGAAGGCAATTTTTACGACAATTCATTTTCTCAGGAAGGGCTATACAAATTTCAAAGCGATGCCATTCGTGAGGCCGCAAAGAAAGGCAACTGCGTATTTGTAGGGCGCACAGCCGATTACGTGCTTCGCGACTTCAAGGAATGCGTGAATATTTTCATATCAGCCAATATCGAACAGCGAATAGCATGCGTAAGCAAACGACATGACATAAGCGAGGAAGAAGCAAAGAAATTCATTCGAACTCATGAGGATGCACGCGCATCATACTACAACTACTACACAGGAAAAAAATGGGGACACAGCGAGAGTTATGACCTTTGCATAAACTCAAGCATCCTTGGTATTGATGAAACAACAGCTTTCATAGCACAATTCATCAGAAAGCGTTTCAATATCCCAACAGAGAACACAAACAAACAGAAAGGAGTATTCGAATGAAACGAATAGGTATCATCAGCGATACACATGGCTGCTGGGATGAAAAATACGAATACTATATGGGCGAATGTGATGAGATATGGCATGCTGGCGACATCGGGAGCATGGAAGTAGCCGATAAATTTGAAGCCATGAAGCCCACATTCAGAGCTGTTTACGGAAACTGCGACAACTACGACATACGCTCACGCTATAAGGAGGTTATACGATTTAAATGCGAGGATGTTGATGTGTTGATGACACATATCGGAGGTTATCCAGGAAAATACGACCGCAGAATACAGAACACACTCCTTGCATCGCCTCCAAACCTCTTCGTTGACGGACATTCACACATTCTAAAAGTAATGAACGACAAATCACTTAGACTTCTGCACATAAATCCAGGAGCTGCAGGACACATGGGATGGCATGAGGAGCGAACGATAATTCGCCTCACAATAGAAGATAAATCATTCACCGACTGCGAAATAATCAAGTTAGGAAAAAATAATTCGAGACTATAATCCCCCTATTCCACTCCAACGAAAAGGGAACAAAACAATAGAAAATAAAAATAAAAAAAAATATAAATGAAAACATATCTCGTAACTGGAGCAGCAGGCTTTATTGGAGCAAACTTCATAAAATACCTGCTCAATAAAAAATACAAAGACCAAGATATAAAGGTTATCATCCTTGATGCTCTTACCTATGCTGGAAATCTTGGTACTATAAAAGACGATATCGATAACAAGCGTTGCTTTTTTGTAAAAGGCGACATCAGAGACCGCGAACTCGCAGATAAGCTCTTTGCTGAAAACGATATCGACTATGTTGTGAACTTTGCTGCCGAAAGTCATGTTGACAGGTCTATTGAAGATCCACAACTCTTCCTGTCTGTTAACATCTTAGGTACACAAAACCTGCTCGATGCTGCACGCAAGGCATGGATAACAGGTAAAGACGAAAAGGGCTACCCTACATGGAAACCTGGTAAACGCTATCATCAGGTTTCAACCGATGAGGTGTATGGATCTCTTGGTGCTGAAGGCTATTTCACAGAAACCACACCCGTGTGTCCTCACAGCCCTTATTCATCATCAAAGACAAGCGCCGACCTTATAGTAAAGGCTTATCACGACACATACCACATGCCTGTAACAATTACTCGTTGCAGCAACAACTATGGCCCTTATCACTTTCCTGAGAAACTTATCCCATTAATCATAAACAATATTCTTGCTGGAAAACAGTTACCAGTATATGGCGAAGGGTTGAATGTACGCGACTGGCTATATGTTGAAGACCATTGTAAGGCTATTGATATGGTTGTACGTGAAGGACGCGAAGGCGAAGTTTATAATGTTGGTGGACACAACGAGATGAAAAACATCGACATCGTGAAATTAACCATCAAGAGCATTCACGATATGATGGCTGAAAACAAAGAACTTCGAAAGGTTCTAAAAAAACAGGTTAAAGACGCTAATGGCGATATCGACATATCATGGATTAACAACGACCTTATCACACATGTTGCCGATCGCCTTGGTCACGATGCTCGATATGGTATTGACCCTACAAAGATAAAAAACGAACTCGGTTGGTATCCTGAAACAAAATTTGCCGACGGAATTGTAAAAACTATCAAATGGAACCTTGAAAACCAGCAATGGATTGAAGAGGTTACATCGGGCGACTATCAGAAATATTACGAACTCATGTATGGTAACAGAGGCAAAGCCTAAAAGCCATACTAATAATTATCCATTATGAAAAAAATCATGCTGTTAGGCTCAGGCGAACTGGGCAAGGAATTTACAATTGCAGCTAAAAGAGCTGGAGTTTATGTTGTGGCTTGCGACCATTATGACAACGCACCAGCCATGCAGGTTGCAGATGAACGCGAAGTGTTTGAAATGCTTGATGCCAAAGCTCTTGAGAATGCCGTAAGAAAACATCATCCCGACATTATCGTTCCAGAGATAGAAGCTATCCGCACAGAGAAACTCTTCGACTTTGAAAACGAGGGAATACAGGTAACACCATCTGCTCGTGCTGTAAATTTCACCATGAATCGCCGTGCCATTCGCGACCTTGCTGCACGTGAGCTGGGACTGCGAACAGCAAAATACTTCTACGCAAAAACCTTTGATGAGTTCAA
>DGRY01000145.1:2694-2865 GCA_002391185.1 Prevotella sp. UBA4376 | reverse complement strand
TCATTATTCAATATTCAATCTTCAAAGTTCAAACTTCAATTACGAAGCTTGCTTCGTATATGGGGACGAGAGAGGCTACTAACGAAAAAAGCCCTTGAGTTGAAGAACTCAAGAGCTTTGGTACCCAGAACCGGGATCGAACCGGTATGCCTTGCGGCACTGGTGTTTGAG
>DGRY01000145.1:303-2689 GCA_002391185.1 Prevotella sp. UBA4376 | reverse complement strand
GTGACTAAGAAGACTTGAACTTCCATGAGTTTCCTCACTGGCTTCTGAGACCAGCGCGTCTACCAATTCCGCCATCTGGGCATGGCTTTTGTCATTAAGACGGTTGCAAAGGTAATGTATTTTTTTGGAATGCGCAAAGTTTTCATTCAAAAACTTAAAATAACTAATAAAAAAGGCTGTTTATTTGTGGCTGTCGTTTTAAATATATAACTTAGAGGCATAATAGAAAACAAATAAAAAAACAGGAAACAGATAAGTATGAAGATCGATAAAAGAAATAGTTTTTGCGTTATACTTGCTGGCGGAAAAGGACGCCGACTGTGGCCTTGCAGTCGAGAAAGTAAACCCAAACAATTCCTCGATTTCTTTGGTGTTGGACGTACTCTTCTTCAGCAAACTTTTGACCGCTTTGCCAAGATAATGCCCAAGGAAAACATATTTATAAATACCAATGTTGAATACTTGCCATGGGTGAAGGAACAGTTGCCTGAGATTGCAGAAGAGAATATTCTTGCAGAGCCTATCCATCGTAACACAGCTCCAAGTGTGGCGTGGGCAGCACACAGAATAGCACATATTAATCCTTATGCAAATGTGATTGTTACTCCTGCCGACCAGATGGTACTCAACGAGGAAGCTTTTCATAATAATATTAACGAAGGATTAGAGTTTGTTCATGAGAACAATGCCCTATTAACGATGGGCGTAAAGCCAACACGTCCTGAACCTGGTTATGGATATATTCAGATTGGCGATTATGCTGACTTCGATGATATATATAAGGTGAAGAGTTTCACCGAGAAACCTGAACGCGACTTTGCCCGTATGTTTATGGAGAGTGGTGAATGGTATTGGAACACGGGTATGTTCCTCTCTAACGTGCATTATTTAGGCATGTGTCTATATAAGTTCCTTCCAGTGGTGCTACGCAATTTCGATGAAATAAAATCAGACTGGACAATACAGGAAGAGGTGGCATACGTGCAAGAGAATTTCTCTCTTTATCCCAACCTATCTATCGACCTTGGCATTCTTGAAAAATCGGATAATGTGTATGTGAAGAAATGTGAGTTCGGCTGGGCTGATATGGGTACTTGGCATGGCATTTACGAGGCTATGCAAAAGAGTAATGACGATAACGTTATAATAAACTCTGACACTATCCTTGAAGACTCACATAACAACATAATAAAACTACCAGAAGGCAAACTCGCTGTAATCAACGGATTAGACGGCTACATAGTAGCTGAAAAAGACAACGTGCTACTTATCTGTAAGAAAGAAGATTCGTCGGCACTTATAAGAAAATATGTAACCGAGGTGCAGATAAAAAAGGGGGAGAAATTTATTTAAGACCTCCCTCCCCGCTCCCCCCTACAGGGGGAGTGCCAATCACGAAGCATATTTCGTGATTGAATCAACGCTCACAATATAAAAACAAAGCCTCTTGCATATTTTTCTGCAAGAGGCTTTGTTACTTTTTATGAGCTTGCGAGGCTCCCTCCCCCCCTCGGGGGGAGAGGTTGTTTATTTCTTAAACTCCTTATAAATCTTATCAGCAATCTCCTTCATCTCTTCATCTGTGAACTTCACATGTTTGTGGAAGTCAACATCAGCCTCAGAGTTTATAGGCATGAGGTGAATGTGAGCATGATTAACCTCAAGACCAAGAACAACCTGAGCAACCTTCTTGCAAGGGAAGGCCTTGCGAATAGCTACAGCTACTTTCTTGGCGAAAACCTGAAAAGCAGCAAGTTGCTCATCATCCATATCAAAGATATAATCAACCTCCTTACGTGGTATAACCAGAGTGTGACCCTTGGTTACAGGATTAATATCGAGAAAAGCATAAAAATTCTCGTCTTCTGCACATTTGTAGCTTGGGATTTCACCAGCTGCAATCTTGGAAAAAATTGTTGCCATAATTAATACTCCAATGAAATTTTGTCGATACGAAGTTTTATTGTTCCTGCAGGAATCTTCACCTCGCACACATCACCTACCTTGTGATTGAGCAAGCCCTGAGCGATAGGAGTCTTAATAGAGATTTTACCCTCCTTAAGGTTAGCCTCGCTCTCACTAACAATAGTGTAAACCATCTTGCTCTTAGTAGCAAGGTTGGTCATCTCTACCTTAGACATAATCTGTACAGCATCTGTGCTGAGACGGCTTACATCAACGATTTTAGCCTCAGCGATAGCAAGCTTTATCTTATTGATTTTATCTTCGAGATGAGCCTGTGCCTCTTTAGCTGCATCATATTCTGAGTTCTCACTAAGATCGCCCTTATCGCGTGCTTCAGCAATAGCGGCTGATGCCTTTGGGCGCTCTACTGATTCTAACTGTTTGAGCTGAGCCACGAGTTTATCGTAGCCTTCTTGTGACA
>DGRY01000145.1:0-245 GCA_002391185.1 Prevotella sp. UBA4376 | reverse complement strand
GCCTTCTTGTGACATATAAGCCATAATCTTATTCTTTTTAAATTATTATTATCAAATAGCCTTTTAGCAGACAATAAAAATAAAAGAATTCCGGCATCTTTTTCAATGTCGGAATTCCGTATCCTTGTCTTTCTATGTTTATTCTTTCTTTGATTGCAAAGATAGATAATTCTTTTGAAGAAACCAAAACTTTTTGTTTTTATTTTGTTTCCAAACGTGGTTTTAAAAAGGTGTTTGCGCACACA
>DGRY01000096.1:13958-15745 GCA_002391185.1 Prevotella sp. UBA4376 | reverse complement strand
GTAAAGGTTATACAAAAAGTTGCAAGAGGGAAAATTTCCATTTGCCGAATGTAGTTTTGTGATTACATGGTAGCCTCTTTTTTTTGGGGGGGGGGTCGCTTCGCTTTGAAAGCGTCGCCCCTTTGGGGCTTACGGTTACGAACCCACGTTTTTTTTCCTCTCCTCTCGCTTTTTCTCTTCTTTATTACTACTCTCCTCAAATACTCTCTGCAATTCTTCCTTTGGGGGCAGAACTTTCAGGAGATCTGGATCCATTTCTTCAGCAGTCTTGTAAGTGGCTACACCCATTGGTTGTTTGAAGTCCTGCATGATATATCCTGCATACTCTTTGTCGGCATGCCTGCAGAGTATGATGCCAATAGGGGCTTCTTCATGACAACGACGGTCATCATCGTTCAGTATTCTGAGGTAGGCACTCAGTTGTGCAAGGTAGCCCACTTTGAAGCCGCCATTCTTTAATTCGAATACCACAGTACGATTCAAATCTCGACAAAAGAACAAAAGATCTATCCAGTGGTCATGTCCAAACTTATCGAAGTGAACCTGACTGCCGCAGAAAGAGAAACCACGCCCAAAAGTCATGATGAAGTTCTTCACATTATGAACGATATTGCTCTCTATCACTCGTTCGTCCACCTCCTCGTCGTGCATCCCCAACTCCTCTACATTAATAAAATCGAGCAGATATTCATCCTTGAACATTCGAATGGCACGATATGCCTGTTTGTAATCAGGAATAGTTGCAAGGAAGTTGTTGGGCATCTTGTCCTGATGATGATAGAGGTCTTGTGTGATAGTCTTCTCCAAATCCTCAACGGTAGGCTTGTAGGAGTCGGCATATTTTATATAGAAGACACGCTCGTCGTAGGCTTTTGCCTTGGCTAGAATGGCGATGTGATGGGTGAAGCTGATGCTCAGGAACTCCCTCAAAGGGAAATCGGGCAAATTCGCCAGCTGTAATTGGCGGATTTCGTTGTCAGAGGGTATTTCGGCAGTTTCAACTGCCGAATAGCTGTTAATTTTTGCAAATTCATCAGTTGTAACTGATGAATTGGAACTCAACTGCTGAATTTCATCAGTTGCAACTGATGAATTTGTTTCCAACAGTCTCCATTCCTCATAGAAAGTACGCATATTGCGCATATTGGTTGCAGAAAATCCACGAAGTCCAGGCAACTCTTGCTTTAATTGGTTGCTGATAGCTTCGATGGCTCCTTGCCCCCAATTCTTCTTACGGGTGTTTGCCGATACGTATCTGCCAATACCATAATAAAGAGCCAACTGCTCCTGGTTGACTGCTTTTGCAGCCCGTGCTTGACTCTGTAGTATCGCGGTTTTGATGATGTTAACTGCGCTATGATATTCCATTATGTTGCTCATAATATGTATTTCGAATTATGTTGTCTCCTGAGCCAGGAGATGGAATTTGTGTTCGCGTACTATTAGCTTTTTTATATCTAAATATTTATTTGGTATATGAGTACTTATTTATAAGTATTGTTGCAAAGATAATATTTTTAGCTGAAAACTGATTGAAAAATGGAATAATAACGTCTTTTTTATCAAGAAAATGACCTTTTGATTAATTCTGCACTTTATTTTTGAGCGTCTATTCAAGTTTAAACTTGCGGAGAGAGAGGGATTCTTTCGCCGCTTCGCTTTGAAAGCGTCGCCCCTTTGGGGCTTACGGTTACGACCCCACGGGTTTTCTCATCTCCTCTCTCTCTCAAAACGAAAAAAGTCTCACTTGCAATGCAAGTGAGACTTTTGCGGAGAGAGAGGGATTC
>DGRY01000096.1:0-13851 GCA_002391185.1 Prevotella sp. UBA4376 | reverse complement strand
CGACCACTCTACCATCTCTCCATGGCGTTAGCCGTTTGTGCTTGTTTCTTTAAGCGAGTGCAAAAGTAGGGATAATTTTTCTAACCACCAAACTTTTCTGCAGTTTTTTTCAAATTAGATGCAATTTATTTGTTGTTAGCTCTATTTTTATTCTCCAATTACCGTGTTTCTGTTAGGATATAGCGCCTTTTTAGGCAGTAATTTGGCAGAGGATGTATTGTATTACACTGTTTTTGTGTTAACCTTTATTCTGCGTAAGACTCTATTTTTTTTCTATATATATCAATTTTGTTGTTGTTTTGATCTTTCCATTCAATCCAACCATTTGCAGAACCGCCAATGCAGAATGATGCAGCACCGCTTGGTGAGTCGAAAGTTACATCTTTTACTACAACAAGCTCAGTTCCAATTCTTTTTGTAAACTCAGATATTAATGCCTCGCGTTTTTGTTTAGCATATGTTTTGATGTTGTCAAGGTATTGTGGGTTTATTTTGCTACCTTTTAATACTGTGAGTGTATTGTTTTTTGTATTGAAGAGTCCATTTGCGTTGGCATTACGTGTAATCACACATGGTATCAATTCTGTTTTCGATTTAATAGGAGCTTCTTGTGACGTTGCAATTACGTAGCCTAATTTTTTTGCTAAATCTACAACTTTTAGTGTATTGGCTATTCCCCATTGTGAGCATACTGCAAATGTGATGCCGTCTGCACTATGTAGTAAATCCTCTTCATTCATTAAAAATCTAATCTTGTCGATATTATTTTCTCTGATGTTGTTTATGGTGCGTATTATGCCATATGACCCTTGTAACTTAGAAGGAAAAACCTGTTCAAGCTCTGCAAATGTTGCATATGGATGACTTTCAATGTATGTCTTTACAAGTTGATGAACGAAGCGACGTTTTCCTTGAAAAGTACCTCCATTTATTGAAAATGTGGTTTTGTCATGTTGACGTTTCTTTTTTGTAGTATTATATTCTTCCTTATTAGATACTGTAATGGCTTTGGGTATTTGTATCTGTTTATCTTTGGGTGTTACGGAGAAATGTAGTGATGCAAGCATATTGAAAATATCGGTGTCAGAGAAAGTATTGCCGTATTTTTCCATTAAGTACATTTTCATACCTTCTGTTATTAGTCTCTGACTATCAGTAATAAGATGGCTTTTGATTTTGTTTAAACTTTCCTGATGACGCATTTCTTTGATGCGATTTTCGCAGAATTGAACGATATTTTCTTTGGAAAAGCGGTCTTTTGAAAATAGTTCCACAAATAGTGCGCCTCGCTTGTTGTCTAATTCAAGCGGTATTGATAAAACTGAAACGGCATTTTCGTTATCAGGTTGATCGTATAATATTTCGATGTGTTCTCCGATATAAATACCTGCTTTCAATTTCAATTGTCGCATGTATGAAACCAATTGGTCAATGTCTTTTGCTATTTTACTATGTGAAGGGCGTTTTACTTCGATAACAAACAACTTTTGCTCGTCTTTTTGTACTAATATGTCGGGTTGAATATGTCCATTATTACCTATGGATAGATTTGGTTTATGGCATATTTCATTGTTATATTTCATCCAACCTAACAATTGTAGTTGAGCCTCTATAGTTGAATGATATTCAGACTCATCTACATCGTTTTTCTTGGCTTCACACAGATAGTATACGAATTGGTTCCACTTTTCTTGCATGTCGTTAGATTTTTTGTTATATCTTACAAAAATACAAATAATCTTTAATTATAGTGAGTTGTAGTGATTATTTTTTCTGAAAAGTTTTTTTATAAGGGTTCACATATGAGGGTAAATGATTGTGGATCAGTTATTTGTGGCGATTTAAGGGTTCACGGAAGGTTCACAAGGGTTCACGTCTGTCTTGTGTTATTGAAAGTTTATGTGAACCTTATGTGAAGGCTATGTGAACCCTTATATTGATATAAAATGCTGATTAATAGTGTTTTATGGTGTTGTGTGAAGGCTTTTGGCTCATTCTTAGCTAATGCTACTAGAGCTAATTTTATTTATTCAAGCAGTATTCGATAGTGTTTTATTCTGCTTATTGCCTCCTTTTAGGCAGCATATTACCAGCATATAGGCAGTGTATATGTCCAGTACTTGTCCAGTATATGTCCAGTACTTGTCCAGTGATACACTGGAGAAATACTGCAGAATAAGTGCACTTAAACTGAAGAGCAACTGCACATATAAGGAGGTAATATGCTGCTTGTATGCTGTCTATGCGCTGCCTATATGCTGTTTATGCGCTGGTTATGTGCTGTATGTGTGCTGGTAGTAAGGAGAAAAAGTTGGACAAAATGGGGTAAAATCGTCTCGAAACCGTCTCGAAGGCATCTCGGAACCATCTCGAAGGAATGTAAAAGAATAGGAATTAAGAAAACTATTTACAACCTCGCCCCGTTCATAGCTCTCCCTCGGCTATCGTCGAACTGCGTTCGTTGGTTCTCCGAAGGCGAGGGAGAATTATCCGCTTGTGTTTATTGCTGCAAAACATCAAATCTCAAATATCAAATTTCAAATATCAAATCTCAAACATCAAATCTCAAATATCAAATTTCAATGTTCAAAGTTTAATATTATATGTGTTTTTGTAATGATTAACGGTTTATGAGGTAAATTTGCTTTGTTGTTTAAAATAAAAATAATATTTTTGCATTGATTTATATAAATATATTGAAATGAAGAAAAAGTTTTTAATTCCCTTTATAGTTATTTGCTTGCTTCTTGCGGGCGGTGTAGTTTATCTTGCGATCAGTTTGAACGATCAGAAGAAAGAGAATAAGGCAATGCAGGAACTTGCTGAGCTTGATAAGAAGGAGATGGAAAACGAGTATCAGCAGTTTGCTAATCAATATAGTGAAATGAAGAGTCAGATTACTAACGACTCTATTGTTGCTCAGCTTACTGAGGAGCAGAACAGAACTCAAAAGCTTCTTGATGAGCTGCGCAGAGTGAAGAGCACGGATGCACGTGAGATAGCTCGACTGAAGAAGGAACTCGCTACAGTTCGTGCCGTGTTACGTAGCTATGTTTTAGAGATTGATTCTTTGAATCGTTTGAATCAGAATCTTGCTGAGGAAAACACTCGTGTTAAGGGTAAATATGAGGAGGCTACTCGTCAGATTGAGGGCTTGAATACCGAGAAGGCTTCATTGTCTGAAAAGGTGGCTATAGCAAGTCAGCTTGATGCTGTTGCTATTTCTCTTACAGGTAAGGATAAGCGTGGAAAGACTACCCATAAGCTTAAGAAGATACGCACTATGCAGGTTACTTTTAGCTTGGCTAAGAATGTAACAGCTCAGAGTGGTATGAAAAATGTGTATGTTATTATCAAATCGCCTACAGGCAGCACTCTTGGTAATGCTGGTAGCTTTAATTATGAAAACCGCACATTGACTTGCTCAATGAAGAAGAGCGTGGAATATACCGGTCAGGAAACAATGGTTTCTATGTTCTGGAATGTTGCTCAGGCTCTTGAGGCTGGTACATATAGGGTTAGCATTTTTGCTGATGGAAATATGATAGGCTCTCGTAGTTTTTCTTTTGAATAAGGAATTGAATTAAATAAATATGAGAAAGGCTTTATTTATTTGTTTAATATTAAGCTCGGCTGTTCCTGCTTTTGCTCAGCGAGTGCTTTCGCTTGACAGTTGTCGAGCGTTGGCTCTGCGCAACAATAAGCAGTTGAATGTTTCGAAACTGAAAACTGAAATGGCTGAGAATATCCGCAAGGCTGCAAAGACAAAATATTTGCCTAAGGTAGATGCGCTTGGAGGATACGAATATAATAGTCGTTCGGTATCACTGCTTAATGAAGATCAAAAAGTAGCATTGGGAGGATTGGGAGATAATCTTGCTACTTCGGCAGGAGAAAACCTTACAAACTTGGTAACAGGTCTTGTAAGTCAAGGACTCATAACTCCAAATGTGGCACAGCAGTTGGGTGGTGTTATTGGAAATCTTGGGCGTCCTTTTGCAGATATAGGTGATAAGATTGGAAATTCTATTGTCGACGCCTTTGAAACAAATACTCATAATATATGGGCTGGAGCTGTTATGGTGAGACAACCTATTTATATGGGTGGTGCCATTACTGCTGTTAACAATATGGCGAAGATAAACGAGCAGATGGCTTCAGATGATATTGATGCCAAGCAGCAGGCAACCCTGTATAATATTGATCAGGCTTATTGGCTGGTGGTTTCTCTTCGTCAGAAACAGGAACTTGCCAATAGTTATCTCAACCTTATCAGTAAGCTCGATAAAGATGTTCACAAGATGATTGATGAGGGCGTGGCAACAAAGGCTGATGGCTTGAAGGTTGATGTTAAGGTGAACGAGGCAGAGATGAAAATTACTCAGGTTGAGGATGGCTTATCTCTGGCAAAGATGTTGCTTTGCCAACTTTGCGGTTTGCCTTTGACAGAAGAAATTGTTCTTGAGGATGAGTCGAAGAATGATATCGTTGCTCCGATGGTGAGTGATGAAATGCCAGATGTAAATGCTGCAGAGACTCGCCCAGAGTTGCGTATGCTTCAAAATGCTGTTGACTTATCTAAGCAAGCAACAAATCTTATTCGTGCTGCCTATTTGCCTCATGTAGCACTTACAGGTGGCTACATGATTTCTAACCCTAATGTGTTCAATGGATTCCAGCGCAAGTTTGCAGGCAACTGGACCGTAGGCGTTATTGTTCATGTTCCTGTGTGGAACTGGTTTGAGGGCACTTACAAGGTTAGAGCCTCTAAGATAGCAACAACGATGGCTCAGTTGAAACTGTCGGATGCTAATGAGAAGATAAATCTTCAGATCTCACAAAGCCAGTTCAAAGTGAAGGAAGCTCGCAAAAAACTTATTATGGCGAAGAAGAATATCAAGAGTGCCGAGGAAAACCTTCGTTGTGCAACTCTTGGTTTCAAAGAGGGAGTAATTGAGTCAACTGATGTTATGGCTGCACAGACTGCTTGGCAGCAGGCTATGAGCCAAAAGATAGATGCAGAAGTAGATGTAAGAATGTCGCTTATTAACTTGAAGAAAGCAATAGGCGTTCTGAATTAATAAAATGTAATATTAACCGTAAACTAAATAAATTAGCTATTATGTCAGCTAAATCACAACATAACAACATTCTATTGGCTGTGATGGGTTTCATAGCTGTAGTGGTAATTGTAGGTATTATAGGTTTCTTCTCTTTGGAGAAGGATGAAGAGATTATTCAGGGACAGGTTGAAGTTTCTGAATATAGAGTTTCGTGCAAACTTCCAGGACGTATCTTAGAACTTCGCGTTAAGGAAGGCGACTATGTTAAGGTGGGAGATACTCTTGCTATACTTGAAGCACCTGAGGTTGATGCACAGAAACAAGTTGTTCAGGCAACAGGCGAAGCAGCTAAGGCAGTAGAAAGCCTTACTGATGCAGGTGCCCGCAAAGAGCAGATACAAGGTGCTTACCAACTGTGGCAACAAGCCCTTGCTGCAGAAGAGATTGCCAAGAAATCATACACCCGCATGCAACATCTTTATGACGAAGGTGTGATAAGCGGACAGAAACGTGATGAAGTGTATGCAGCCTATAAAGCAGCCGAAGCTCAGGTGAAGGCTGCCAAGAGCCAGTATGATATGGCAAAGAATGGCGCACGTTCACAGGAAAAGCAAATTGCTGCTCATAACGCTATGGCAGCCACAAGTGCTGTGAAAGTAGTAAGCAGTTTGCTCAAGGAAACTGTTCAGGTTGCTCAGGTTGAAGGCGAGGTAAGTTCGGTTTATCCAAAGGTAGGAGAATTGGTAGGTATCGGATCTCCAATAATGAGCATCTCTATTCTTAGTGATATGTGGGGCACATTCAATGTGCGCGAAGACCAATTGAATGGTTTGAAGACTGGCGATACCTTTTCAGCCTTCTCGCCAGCCTTTAATAAGGACATCAAGATGAAAGTGTATAGCATAAAGGATGAAGGCAGCTTTGCAGTGTGGAAGGCTACCAAAACCACAGGACAGTACGACCTCAAGACATTCGAGGTTAAGGCACGCCCTGTCACCAAGATAGAAGGTTTGCGTCCTGGTATGAGCCTTATTTACAAGAAATAATATTCTAACGATATAGAATGTTAAAACGTATATATCATATTGCGATAAGAGAATGCAGCATTATGTTGCACAACCCTATCTATTTGTTTTGTATGGTTGTGTTCCCATTGTTGATTATGTTCTTCTTCACATCGCTACTTAATGATGGACAGCCCGTTGACATGCCAATAGGTGTTGTTGATCAGGACAACACATCGACAACACGTAAACTAATCCGTCAACTTGATGCTTTTCAAACAAGTCATGTTGTTGATTCCTATGACAATATGAATCAAGCTCGTGACGCAATACAGAAGGGTGAAATTTATGCCTTTTTGCTTATTCCAAAAGGAACAACTACAGGCTTGATTAATGGCACGCGCCCAAAGATATCATTATATTACAGTAATGTTACATTGCTTGCTGGCGGCAATACCTTCAAGGACTTAAAGACAATAGCAACATTGGGCTCTGCTGGAGTGGGCAAGGCAAAACTGTCGGCCATTGGTAAGACAGATGATGAGATAAGAACTGCTCTTCAGCCTATAGCTATTGATACACACATGATAGGGAATCCATGGGCAAACTATAATGTTTATCTTAGTACGGTGATGGTTCCTGGAGTGTTGATGCTGTTTATTTTCTTGCTCACACCTTACTCTATAGGAACAGAGTTGAAGTTCAAACGCTCGCGTGAGTGGCTGAAGATGGCAGACAATAATATACATGTAGCTATGTTAGGAAAGATATTGCCACATTTCATAATCTTCCTCACAATCTTCTACGCATTCGAATTCTACATATATTATATATTAGGATTCCCACATCCAGGTGGAGTGGTGCCAATACTGCTTTTGGGCTTTCTTGCTGTGGTGGCTGCTCAGGGATTTGGCATTTTCGTTTTTGGACTAATGCCTTCGTTGAGAATGTCAATGAGTGTATGCTCTTTATGGGCTGTGCTTAGTTTCTCGGTGTGCGGAGCCACTTATCCACTTTTCGCTATGGATAGTGTTATTGTTGCGTTGGGACAACTGTTCCCGTTGCGACATTATTATATGATTTACCAGATGGCTATCTTCAATGGTTTCCCTATGCACTATGCAGCATTGCACTTTGGTGCGCTGATAATATTTGCTGCACTGCCTATTCTTTCCGTGCGCCATATCAAGACTGCTATGCAGAAATATATTTATATGCCATAAACAATGGAAAAAGATAGTTTATTGTATCAGATAAAACAAGGTATCTCGGATATGTGCTATATCTGGGCAAGAGAGATGCGCAATACAATAACTGATGAAGGTATGCTTATCTTCTTTGTCTTGGTACCATTGCTTTATCCTTTGCTTTATTCTTGGATATACAATAATGAAGTTGTAAGAGACATTCCTGTTGCTGTTGTTGATTATTCACATAGCAGTACAAGCAGACAATTTATTCGTCAGGTAGATGCAAGTCCTGATACCAAGATAGCATATTATTGCAATAATTTGGATGAGGCACAGGAACTTGTAGGACGACAGGTTGTTAGGGGAGTAATATATTTCCCTGCTGATTTTGATAAGAAGTTGTTTCGTGGTGAACAGTCGCATGTGAGTGTTTATTGTGACATGAGTTTGATGCTTGCTTACAAGGCGGTGTACCAAACAACACTGGCTGTTGCAAGTGAAATTAACAAAGGTATTCAGATTAGTCAGTCAAAGAACTATACCGAGCGGGAAGACGAGGTAACAACACAACCTTTGGACTTTGATGAAGTGCCAATATTTAATGCTACTGGTGGATATGGAAATGCTATTCTGCCAGGTGTACTCGTTCTTATTATTCAGCAGACGCTACTTTTAGGTATAGGATTGTCAGCTGGTACAGCTCGTGAGAATAACCGCTATAAAGACCTTATTCCTATCAGTCGACACTATAACGGTATATTCAGAATAGTGCTGGGAAAAGCATTGTGCTATTTCATGATTTATTCTGTATTGGCAGTATATCTCACGTTATGTGTTCCACGTTTCTTCCATTTCACAATAATATCTACTGCTATAACATTGTTAGGTTTGTTAGTACCATTCGTGCTTTCATGTATCTTCTTTGGAATGGCTCTTTCATGTCTTGTAAGATATCGTGAAAATGTGTTCCTCTTGGTAGTATTCACTTCGGTACCTTTGTTATTTATGACTGGTGTATCGTGGCCTCAGAGCAATATACCAGGTGTGTGGCAGGGCATATCAATGTTGTTCCCTTCAACCTTTGGTGTGAGAGGGTTCCTTAGTATAAGCAGCATGGGAGCTTCATTGTCGGATATAGAACCGCAATTCCAGGCTTTATGGATACAGACACTGGTTTATTTCTTGCTTACATGCGTTGTTTATCGTTATCAGATAAATTCTACCAGAGTTCATGCTATAGAGCGTGTGAGAATGTTAAGACAGACAGCACATGATGCTGCTGAAGAAAAAAGAGAAAAAGAAAAGGAACACCAATAAATGGTGTTCCTTTTCTTTAATTGTCTTATTAGTTTACCGTTTATAGTTTACTGTTTACCGTTTATTAGTTTACTGTTTACCGTTTTCTGAACTCCCTCTCCTTCGGAGAACCAACGGTCGCTGTTCGGCGATAGCCGAGGGAAAGCAATGGACGGGGTGAGGTTTTACTTGTTTTTTACGTCAACAATCTTTGTTTTAGGACGTTCCTTGTTACGACGGTTAACAACTGTGACAACAGCTTGTGCAAGGTTCAAGAAAGAACGACCTGTAATGGTGTCTGTCTTTGTAGCTGCAGGTTCACCAGAGTCTCCTGCCTCACAAATGCCCTGAACAATTGGAATTTGTGCCAATAGAGGGCATCCCATTTCTTCTGCAAGATTCTTACATCCATCTTTTCCAAAGATATAGTACTTGTTTTCAGGAAGCTCTTTTGGTGTGAAATATGCCATGTTTTCAACAAGCCCAAGGATAGGTACGTTCACTTTATCATTGGTGTACATGTCAATACCCTTTCGAGCATCAGCAAGTGCTACGTTCTGTGGTGTGCTAACGATAACAGCACCTGTTATGGCAAGGGTCTGCAACAGGGTTAAGTGAATATCGCTTGTGCCAGGAGGAGTGTCGAGGATGAAATAATCGAGCTCACCCCAGTCGGCGTCAGCAATAAGTTGCTTTAAAGCTGATGTTGCCATACCGCCTCGCCATAGAGTTGCTTTGTCGGGGCTTACAAAGAAGCCGATAGACAATAGCTTTACACCATATTTCTCTATGGGTTCTATTAAATCGCGACCATCTTTGTTTACTGCGTAAGGGCGCTCTTCTTCAACACCAAACATCTTTGGCATTGATGGACCGAAAATATCAGTATCAAGCAATCCTACCTTGTAGCCCAGTTTGGCTAATGCGATAGCGAGGTTGGCAGAAACTGTGCTTTTGCCAACTCCACCTTTTCCTGAACTCACAGCAATGATGTTTTTTACCTGTGGTAGTAGTTTACCAACTTCAGGACGTGGCGCAGATTTGAACTCAGTCTTGATGGTAACTTCAACATCTGGCGATATATTATAGTGTATCGCTGCTTCAGCTGACTTTATTGTTGATTTCAAGAAAGGATCGGTGTCACGAGGGAATACCAAGGTGAATGATACTTTCATGCCGTCAATGCGTACGTCATCGGCAAGCATTTCGCTTTCTATCAGGTTTTTCTTTGTTCCTGGATAGATTACTGTTGCAAGAACATCAGTAATAAGTTTTGGATATAGTGTCATAATTTTTTTTATTTTTATCTTCCTGTGTCTTTACTGCTTCTCTTTGTTCTATGATAGCTTCTGTATTCGTCAAGAGGAATATCTACTTCTGGCTCGGATAATTCGCCAGCGGCAGGAAGATTGAATTTTAGATACTTTATGTTTAATCCTCTTTCTATCCACATGCTTTCGTAGTATGTCTGAATGGATAGGATTTTTTTTGTTTCTTCATCAAAACCTTCTGTGTGATAAAGATCTTCTGTCTGGAAGATTACAGGAAGACTGTTTTTCTTTACCATATAGTCGGTATATGTGTATAAGAAGTTAGAGTCTGTCTTTAGATGAATGATACCGTTATTTACAAGAAAACGACGATAGCGATTCATGAAGAATGTACTTGTAAGACGCTTACGGGCATTTTTCATCTGTGGATCAGAGAATGTGAGCCATATCTCCTGTACTTCATTCTCTGCAAAGAAACGGTCTATTATTTCTATATTTGTACGCAAGAAAGCAACGTTTTCAAGACCAGCTTCAAGAGCTTGCTTAGCACCTGTCCACATACGTGCTCCCTTAATGTCAACACCAATGAAGTTCACATTTGGGTATAGTTTACCAAGTTCTACAGTATATTCTCCTTTTCCGCAACCCAACTCAAGAACGATTGGATTGTCGTTGTGGAAATACTCTTCGCGCCAGTGTCCTTTCATTTCAAAAGGTACATCATCTACTACTGAAAAAGGATATTGGAAGACATTCTTAAAAGTCTCCATTTCTGCGAATTTTGCTAATTTACCTTTGCCCATAATGTTTTGATTTCTTTGAGGTTGCAAAGATAATAAAAAAATGTGGAATGTGGAATGTGGAATGTGAAATTAGTCGCACTTCGTGCGATGTTGAGTTGTTCAATTATAAATTATTATTCAATATTAAATATTCACTATTCAATAGCGATGCAATTTCATCGCGTTCTGCCGAGTGGGCGCAACTTCTCGACTTTATTCGAAAAGATAATAAAAAAATGTGGAATTACGAATTATAAATTACGAATGTAATTAATAATGAGTAATCACTGACAGAGTGCTTGTTGTCGGCTTGCCAGTGCAAGCGTAAATACGAAGGAAGAAGTTCCTATGACCAACGGGAATAAATGTGAAATGTGGAATTAGTCGCACTTAGTGCGATGTAGAGTTATTTAATTATAAATTATTATTCAATATTGAATATTCACCATTCAATAGCGATGCAATTTCATCGCGTTCTGCCGAGTGTTTGTAACTTTTATTTCTAATTTATCACTTTGCAAGTGAATAATCATAGTACAAAACAGAAAAAAACACTATCTTTGCAAGTGGGAAAATAATATTGGATATGAAAAAGCTATTCTTCACATTATTAATATTTATGGCATCGGTTGCTGTTTTTGCTCAAACTGGTGTTGAGAAGCAGCATGAAGTTTTGATTGAGACTTCAATGGGGAACATTCGTGTGGTTCTATATAATGAAACACCAAAGCATCGTGATAACTTCTTGAAACTTGTGAAGGAAGGATATTATGATGGAAATCTGTGGCATCGTGTTATAAGTAATTTTATGATTCAGAGTGGTGACTCCACTTCTCAACATGCTTCGCAAGGAACTCTTCTTGGTGAGTATTCTCCTGATTATGTTATTCCAGCGGAGATAGTATTCCCAAAGTATTTCCACAAACGTGGCGCACTTGCTGCTGCACGAGAAGGGGATGATGTTAATCCAAATTATGATTCTTCTGCAAGTCAGTTTTATATTGTGTGGGGACGCAGGTTTAATGATGATATGCTTGATGCAGTTGAAGATCGTATTGATAGAGCCACACATGGAAAGGTAAGGCTTACACCTGAAGTTCGGGAATATTACAAGATACATGGTGGAACGCCACATCTTGACGGACAATATACTGTTTTTGGTGAGGTTATAGAAGGGCTTGATGTTGTTCAGAAGATTCAAGCAGTAGAAACAGATAGTAATAATCGTCCTGTGGAGGATGTAAAAATAATAAAGGCAGTTGCTTATTGATATAGCAACTGCCTTTGAAGTTTATTCTGGTTCTTCTGTTAGTTCGCTTAGTTTATTTAATATACTCTTTGCTCGTTCCACAAAACTTGGTCGTCTAGGAGGAGCTTGATCGTAAGTTGGATTACTGGTAGGCTGTTCTTCTGTAACGGTAGATGCGCTTGTTGTTACAGTAACCTCAATACCATCAAGAGGTGGGTTTTCTATTTCTATTGTTTTGTTTTCGTTGTGAGAATTTTCTTCTTTATCCTCCTCGTTTTGTATAAAATTACTTTTCTTGTAAGGTTTATAGAGTTGCTTTATAAGATTCTCTATGTAATCGTCATTGTCTTTTAATGAGAACTTTGGAGCGAATTTGTCTTCAACCCCTGTTGCAAGAATGGTAACTTTGGCTGCCTCTCCAAGGGAATCGTCGTCACTTACACCCCAAATAACATCAATGTTTGGATTCAAAGCATCCATAAAATTATCTATGTCGTTCATCTCTCTTACACGTAGAGAATGTTCTTGACTAGTGTAGATATTAAAAAGAATTCTTGTTGCAGAATCAATCTCACTTCCATAGAGTAGGGGAGAGTCTAAAGCATCAATCACAGCTTTCTCTACGCGATGCTCGCCTTCGCCTCGTCCTATAGCCATGATAGCTCCACCACCTCCGCGAAGTGTTGTTTCTACATCTTTGAAGTCAAGGTTTATGTCGCCTTCAACAGTTATTAGTTCAGAAATAGACTTTGTTGCGTCACAAAGAATTTGGTCAGCACGTTTGAAGGCTTCTTTTACTGTTACCTCAGAATCGGAATATATGTCGCTGATTCTCTCATTATTTATTATAAGGAGAGCATCTACATTCTTGCGTAGTTCTTCAACGCCCTGTAAGGCCTTTATTATCTTTTTGCGTTTTTCAAAATAAAATGGAATGGTAACGATACCAATGGTGAGAATACCCATACTTTTGGCTTCGCCTGCAATGATTGGAGCAGCACCTGTACCAGTTCCACCGCCCATTCCGGCAGTTACAAAGCACATTTTTGTTCCATCATCAAGTAATCGATGTATCTGGTCAATGCTCATCTTGGCCGCTTCTTTACCAACCTCAGGGTTAGCGCCTGCACCCAGTCCAGTATCTCCAATAGGAACTTTTACAGTAACAGGTGAATTTTTTAAAGCCTTGCTATCTGTGTTTATTACAGCGAAGGTAACGCTTGCGATACCTTCGTTGAACATGTTGTTTACAGCGTTGCAGCCTCCACCGCCAACACCAATTACTTTTATTATGTCTTTTGACTTATCTTCAATGGGGCCAAAATCAATTATTGGTCCTATATCATTGCTTTGAGTTTTAAAATCTTCCATTTTTTTTGTTTTTCGCAAAGATAGCTATTTATTATTAGATTAATGTAGAATATGAAAAAAAAGTTTAGTGGGTGAGCTTTTTAGACGATGAGTCTATTAGATTTTGTTTTTTGAATATAGAAAAGGCTTAGTCGGATAATTCGTTATTGCATAAATTAACATTGCCAACAGGATAACTAATTCCACACTTGTCCCTATATTTTTTTTGGGTGAGGCTTGATTTATATCAATTGAAAAAGAAAAATATTAGTTTTTTGAAAAAATATCTGCAAAAAGTTTTGGTGGTTCGAAAAATAGTACTACCTTTGCACTCGCTTTCGAAAACACGGGAGCAAGACAATAAACCAAGTGAGGTTTAGATTTCGTAAGAGATTAATTCTTTGAAAAGATTACATAAAACAGAATACGTAGTACAAGAAGCGGATGAGAGTGATCTCATCTGGGTAAAGAAATGAACTCGTCAAGAAATTGACAGATAAGTTTACACTTTTTACTACAATAAAATGGAAGCGTTCTGAGATACAGACAAACAATAAAGTTAGGAGTTAGAAGATAGAAGTTGGAAGTTTTACTTTTTGCTTTTTACCTTTTACTCTTTTGCTTTTAAATCATATTTTACAATGGA
>DGRY01000196.1:184-5545 GCA_002391185.1 Prevotella sp. UBA4376 | reverse complement strand
ATCATCGGTATGAAGTTCGGTTCTCTCTTCGATGCAAGCCAGACTATGGTTTCTAAGATGGGTGACGGCAACTCTCTCGTTCAGGTTGTTGCTTGGTATGACAACGAAAACTCTTACTCTTCTCAGATGGTTCGTACTATCAAGTACTTCGCTGAACTCGGCTAATTTCGAATCATTTGATTCTATATATGGCTGCTCTTTCTTTCGGGAAAGAGCAGCTTTTTTCTTTTGTTATTCCTCTATAATGCTTCTATAATTCGTCTATATCAAATTTTGGGCTGTTTAAAGTTTTTTCATATTAATGATGAAAAGAGATTGTATTTGCTTGCAAGGACGATAAAAAAACATTATTTTTGCGGTATGAAGATGATAACAATTCTTGGTCCTACTGCCAGTGGCAAAACAGATATTGCTGCTCATTTAGCTTACGAACTTGGTGCAGAGATTATTAGTGCTGATAGTCGTCAGGTGTATCGTGGTATGGACATTGGTACAGGAAAGGATCTTGAAGACTATATTGTAAATGGCACTCCTGTTCCTTATCACCTTATTGATATTTGTGATGCAGGAGCAAAGTATAATTTGTTCCAATATCAGGAGGATTTTCTTAAGGCTTATGATGACATCACCTCAAGAGGTGTGCTGCCAATTCTTTGTGGAGGAACGGGATTATATATTGAATCTGTGCTGAAAGGATATCATCTATCTCCTGTTCCACAAAATCCAGAGTTGCGTGCAAGTCTTGAAGGCAAGAGTCTTGAAGAACTTACAGTTATGCTAAAGGAGTTGAAGGCAAAAGCAGGTAGTAACATGCACAACAAAACAGATGTTGATAGTTGTCAGCGTGCAATCAGGGCAATTGAGATAGAATCGTATAATTTAGAGAACCCTATTCCAGTGCGTGATTTTCCTGCTATTGACTCTATTATAATAGGTGTGAACATTGATAGGGACGAGCGCAGACGAAAGATTACCAATCGTTTGAGGAAACGCTTGGATGACGGTATGGTTGATGAAATAAAGCAACTTCTTGCTTCGGGTATTCCAGCTGAAGATTTAATCTATTATGGTTTGGAATATAAATATATCACGGAATATGTAATAGGAAAGACCAGTTTTGATGATATGTTCCGAGGGCTTGAGATAGCAATTCATCAGTTTGCTAAGCGGCAGATGACATGGTTTCGTGGTATGGAGCGTCGTGGGTTTAAAATTCATTGGATAGATGCTATGCTGCCAATGGATGAGAAGGTGAAAGCAATTAAGGAACTGATAAAATAGCAACTCTTTTTTTTAGATAAAGAAATAGTTATGGTAGATTCAAGCAGATGGGGCATCCTCTATTGTCCTAAAAGAGGATTAGGAACAGGTAAGCGCTGGCAGAAGATAGAGCGCGTGCTTAATGAATATGAAATCCAGTTTGATTTCATTCAGAGCGAGGCGATGGGTAGTGTTGATCGCCTTGTGAAGATGATGATCAACAATGGATATAAGACAATCATTATAGCAGGAGGCGACTCTGCATTGAATGATGCTGTGAACTGTTTGATGGAGGTTGATAAAGAAACTCGTGACAGTATAGCACTCGGTGTTATCCCTAATGGTGTTATGAATGACTTTGCTGCATTCTGGGGCTTTTGGGAAAACGATCTTGTGCGCACTATAGGTTGGTTGAAAAAGCATAGAGTAAGAAAAATAGACCTTGGCTGTATTCGCTATACCAATAAGCATAATGAAAAATGTCATCGCTATTTTCTTAATTGTGTAAATATTGGTTTGGTAGCTGCTATCATGGACTTGAAGCGCAAAACACGCCATGTTTTTGGTTCACGCACAGTATCATTCTTTTCATCAGCCTTGCTTATGATTTTCCAGCGTCTTGATTATAAGATGAAGGTGCGCATCAATTCAGATACTATCAATCGCAGAGTGATGACAATGTGTGTTGGCAATTCAATAGGTTATGGTCAAACACCAAATGCTGTTCCTTATAACGGGTTGCTTGATGTCTCAGTGGTTTATCATCCTCAAATAACTCAGCTCTTTGAGGGGTTCTATCTTTTTGTGAAGGGAAAGTTCTTGAATCATAAGAGCGTACATCCTTATCGCACACATGAGGTTTTTGTAGAGAAAGCCGAACATGCTGTTGTTGGTATTGATGGTAGATTAATGAAAACTCCTGTAGGAGCATTTAAAATAAATGTTGAGCAAGAGGTTATAAATTTCCTTATTCCAGAATAGTGACGTTGAACATTGATATTTGAACTTTGAGGTTTACGAATAGCTTGAATTTTGACATAAAAAAATGAACATTGAATTTTGAGTTTTCAAAGTAATCATAAACCTCAAATCTCAAAGTTCAATGTTCAAAATATATTGTTTAACGTTCAACGTAAATTTATCCCATTTGGCATATTTTGGTTAGTTCTTCTATTTCCAAAAGCATAATCTTTCTGCCGTCGATAGAAATAAGATTTTCGTCGGCAAAAGAAGACAAGGTTCGAATGGCGTTACTTGTAGTCATGTTCGACATGTTTGCAAGGTCTTCTCTGCTCATGAGTATATTCAAAGTCATGTTGTCGTCTTCCACTCCATAGCTTTTCTTTAGTGATAACAGAGCCTCAGCCAGTCGTGCTCTGATGTGTTTCTGTGTTAGATTTACAGTTCTATCATCAGAATATCCTAATTCGCTCGAAAGATAACTAATGAAATAGAATGTGATGTGATAGTTTTCTTTCATCATCTCAACTATCAAATCCATCGGGAAAAAGGCTACAGTTGCAGTCTCAAATGCTGTGGCAGCTGTTTTGTATTTCTCTTTAGCAAAGTATGCTCTAAAACCAAAGAATTCTCCTGGCTTTATTGTTCTTATAATCTGGTTGCGCCCGCTCACTCCATCTTTAAATACTTTTGCCTTTCCTTCTATAAGAAACATTAATTGACCAGGAACGTCCAATCCATGGTATATAACTTCGTTTTTTCTGTATTTTTTTATGGTAATATTCCGGAGCAGTAACAACTTCTCCTTTTCAGTAAGTGGATTCCACAGTTGTGAAATCTTGGTTACAATCTTATCTTTTGAAACCTCTTTTTTTATAGTCATGTTTTCAAAAATAATTATTCTATTGAGATAAATTTCAAAATAGTTTTGTTAAATGCAAATTTAAATAAAATGTTTGAAACCTCATAACTTTTTACTAAAAAAGTATTGTAAAGCATAAAAACTTAGTTTTTTGTAAAATTATTCGGCTTAAAATTTTGTTCCCCAAGCAAAAATTATTAATTTTGAAGTCGTGAGTTGTACCAAATGCTTACTATGGTATATATTCAAAAAATCAAAGTACCAATGAACATTTAAACCTTAATCACAATAATGAGTTATTTAAAATTTGAAAAAGCTCTGATGACTAATCTGCAGGAATCCTTACCGAGGGAGTTGCTTCGCACTAACAGGTCGGGAGCGTATTCGTGCTCAACAGTTGTAGAGTGTAACACACGAAAATATCACGGCTTGCTTGTTGTTCCTGTGCCACAGCTCGACGATGATAATCACGTGTTGCTGTCGTCTCTCGATTGTACTGTTGTTCAGCATGGAGCTGAGTTTAATTTAGGTCTGCATAAGTATCAGGGAAACAACTTTAGTCCAAAAGGACACAAGTACATACAGGAATTTGATTTCGCACAGGTTCCTACGACAGTTTATCGCGTAGGTGGAGTAATCCTAAAAAAAGAGGTCGTATTCCAGCATTATGTTGATCGTATTCTGATACGTTACACACTTGTAGATGCTCATTCGGCAACTACTTTGCGTTTCCGCCCGTTCTTGGCTTTCCGTAGTGTACGCCAGTTCACTCATGAGAATGGTACAGCCAGTCGCGACTATCACATGGTTGACAATGGTATTCAAACATGTATGTATGCCGGTTATCCCAATCTCTTCATGCAGTTCAGCCGTAAGAATCGGTTTGTTTTTCAGCCCGATTGGTATCGAGGAATAGAATATCCCAAAGAGCAGGAACGTGGTTATGCCAGCAATGAAGACCTTTATGTACCAGGTTATTTTGAAATGCCTATACGTAAGGGTGAAAGTATTGTATTCTCTGCTTCTACATCAGAAATAAAGACAAGTGGCTTGAAACGTCTTTTTGAAGAAGAAGTCAACGAGCGCACACCACGCGACAATTTCTTCCACTGTCTTGTCAATGCTGCTCACCAGTTTCATATTCATGAAAAGAACGACGACCGCTATATTTTAGCCGGTTATCCATGGTTCAAATGCAGAGCTCGTGACACATTTATTGCCCTCCCAGGTCTTACACTAAGTATAGAAGAAACTCATTATTTTGATCTTGTGATGAAAACAGCCCAAAAAGGGTTGCTTGAGTTTATAGAGGGAAAACCGCTATCTGTTCATATCTATGAGATGGAACAACCCGATGTGCCATTATGGGCTGTGTGGTGTGTTCAGCAGTATGCACGCAAGGAAGGGTTTGAGAAGTGTCTTGAAAAATATGGCACTTTTGTTAAGACTGTAGTTCAATTTATAGAACGTGGCGAACATCCTAATCTGCAGGTAATGGAGAATGGACTTCTTTTCACAAATGGAAAAGACAAAGCTGTAACGTGGATGAACGCTACCGTTGGAGGTCGTCCCGTTATTCCACGTACAGGATATATTGTAGAGTTCAATGCATTATGGTATAATGCATTGAAGTTCTGTGCTCATCTTGCAAAACTGGCAAATTGTCCAGATGATGTAAAACATCTTGAGGATTTTGCTGCAAAGGTCAAGGTTAGCTTTGTTGATACATTCCTTAATGATTATGGTTATCTTTATGATTATGTTGGTGGGAATGTAGTAGATTGGAATGTTCGTCCTAACATGATCTTTGCCGTGGCTCTTGATTATAGTCCTCTTGATCAGGCTCAGAAGAAGAGTGTGTTGGATTTCTGTACACGTGAACTTCTCACACCTAAGGGACTTAGGTCGCTTTCGCCAAAGAGTGGGGGATATAACCCTATGTATGTAGGAACTCAGAATCAGCGCGACCTTGTTTATCATCAAGGTACAGCATGGCCATGGCTTGGCGGATTCTATATGGAGGCCTGTTTGAAGATGTACAAGCGCACACGTCTCAGTTTTATTGAGCGGCAGTTGGTGGGATACGAAGATGAAATGATCAATCATTGTGTAGGTACTATTCCAGAACTGTTTGACGGAAATCCACCATTCCGTGGACGTGGTGCGATATCTTTTGCTATGAATGTGGCTGAGATTTTGCGTACTCTCGAGTTGTTGGAACGTTATAACTTTAAAGATTAGGAGGAACTAACAATATGAAAGTCTTAATGTTTGGATGG
>DGRY01000196.1:0-131 GCA_002391185.1 Prevotella sp. UBA4376 | reverse complement strand
GGATGGGAGTATCCTCCTCACGTATATGGTGGTCTTGCAACTGCCAATTTCGGTATCTCAGAAGGTTTGCATGCACAAGGCGATATTGATATCACCCTTTGCCTGCCTCATCCTTTTGGTGATGAAGACCG
>DGRY01000168.1 GCA_002391185.1 Prevotella sp. UBA4376 | reverse complement strand
ACCGAAATTCATTTCTGCCATAATACTTATATTTTTAAGCAATCTAAACCAGATTGCGGTTATCTATTTTTTTAGTTTTCTTTTATCTTCTCTTTAACGAATGCAAAGATACTAAATTATAACGAAACAACCAAGAAAACTTTCAATCTTTTATAAATTTAATCATACATCTTACTACTTCAATACCTTCTACATGTTTTTGTGACGTTTTGGTTATACGAATTTGGAATACTTTTTCATTATTCTTCATGTCACCATCAGACACCACCTCTTCCTGATAGAAATTAAGAACATCGCCTTGATGACTTTCAGCAACATAAGCTATATCCAAACGGTTCAGTTTGTATTCCTCATACCATTCAAGCGGAAACAAATCAAGAACATGTTCTATATACTTCACACTATTAATATGACCATTTACATCTACATCATTATAATATGTGTTGATTGAACGAACAAGCTTTGCATCATCCCCCATCTTCACACGCGAAGAACGTTCAATAGGGCACTCCTTTTCTGTTTCTACATATTTTAATATCAATCCATCATGAATAGAAAGAATATCAGTAGGCTGACGAGTATCGGTATCTATCATTGCCCAAATACTTTTTCCATAACCATACTGATGACCGTCTTCACCTAAAACAGAAAAATTTCTGCTGGTAAAGAACTTCATTGCACTTTCAACCCATGTTTCCACAAAGAACTTGCTATATGCCATTGGCATATCAGTCATTTCTATGGCAAGACGACTTAGTACCCATGTCTTATGAATAGGGTTCAGATAGTTCATTCCATAGCCACGGTCGTTACTATGGAAATCAGCTGCATTAAGCATGTGATTTCCTAAATGTCCCATAAACAAACGATTAGAAAAATCACAATGAAAAGGCTCTGCTAAAAACTCATACCGTCCAACCTTTGATAATAATTGTTCACTCATTTTTTTCTCGTACTTTTAATTATTTTATTTCTCTTGTTCATCGAGGAAATCACTTATTGGCTCTTCAAAGCTTCTTGTGACAGCAATTCGTCCGCTTCGAGTATATTGCAACAAGCAGTTATATTCATTCAGTTGCTTGAAAAGATCAGCTATATCTTCTGTTAGTCCTGCTAAAAGAACAGTACTATATGTGGGATTAACTTCCATCATTCTTGCATCGTGCTTTCTGATAGAACGACTGATTTCTGGATTATCCAACAATACAGGGGTAGATATTTTAAAGAGGGCAACCTCATGAATGAAAAGTTCATCATCAGTATAATAATTAGCCTTCACAACATCTATCTTCTTCTCTATAGCCTTTGTTATCTTTATAACCTGCTCCTCGTTGCTAAAACAGGTGATAGTGTATTTATGAATATTTGCAATACTACTTGCCGATACATTCAAACTCTCAATATTCACCTGACGGCGTGTAAACACAGCAGTTATCTGATTAAGAATACCTGCAATATTCTCAGAGTAAACGAGCAATGTATATAATTTCTTTTCTTCCATTTTTACAAATCTTGTTTATTCAAATAATCACAGGAATCAATAATTCAACTCAAGCTGCATTTCATCAACACTCTTTCCTGGCAGAGTCATAGGAACAATATCCTCATCTTCCTTAATAGCACATTCAAGAATATACGGACCTTTAGTTGCAATCATCTTCTCAACCTTAGCTCTAAGATCCTTACGCTCAATAGCCACATCATAAGGAATACCATATCCCTTAGCAACAGCACTATAATCAGGATTAAGCATACGTGTGAAAGAATGACGGCCATCAAACATCAAATCCTGCCATTGACGAACATTGCCTAAATAGTTATTATTCAACAAGATAATCTTTACTGGTGCTTGCTGTTCCATTATAGTGCCCAATTCTTGGATACTCATCTGAAAGCCACCATCGCCACAGAAGAAACATACTGTACGGTCTGGAGCACCAAAGGTTGCACCAACAGCAGCGGGCAAGCCAAAACCCATAGTACCAAAACCACCACTGGTTACGATGCTTCGCTTTTTGTTCAGTTTGAAATATCGACTTGAAATCATCTGGTTCTGTCCCACATCATTAACAAGTACAGCCTCACCATTTGTTACCTCAGAAACAACATTGGCAACCTCGCCCATCAGCAATGGTCCTTCCGTTGGATGAATATCTGGTTCAATAACCTTCTCTTCCTCCATCTTCTGGTATTCTGCAAAGCTATCTATCCAGTCTTTATGATTGTTCTTGGCTAACAACGCTGTAATAGCAGGCAAGGTTTCTTTACAATTACCAAGAACAGGAATATCAACCTTTATATTTTTATTTATCTCGGCATGGTCAATATCAAGATGAATAATCTTTGCTTGCTTAGCATAAGTAGAAGGCAGACCTGTGATACGGTCGCTGAAACGCATACCAATAGCTATAAGCACATCACACTCCTGAGTCTTCATGTTTGTGCAATAGTTGCCATGCATACCAAGCATACCCATGTCAAGAGGATGATCGGCAGGAAAAGCAGAAAGGCCTAACAATGTACGGCCACATGGTATATCGGCCTTCTCCAAAAAAGCCTTCAGTTCTTCCTGAGCCTCACCAAGTTCAACGCCTTGACCCACAAGAGCAAATGGCTTCTTCGCACTATTGATAAGAGCAGCAGCTTCACGTATCTTGTCACTGTCAACCTTTGGATATGGCACATACGAACGAACATGATCAACCTTTAATGGTTCCCACTTACATTTATGTATCTGTGCGTTTTTAGGGAAGTCAAGAACAACAGGACCAGGACGACCACTACGGGCAATATAGAAAGCACGACTAACAGCCCATGCCACATCTTCAGGGCGGCGAATCTGGTAAGCCCATTTGGTGATTGGCTGAGCACAACCAACAAGGTCAACCTCCTGAAAAGCGTCTGTACCCAAAGCGCCAACACCTACCTGCCCTGCAATAACCACTAATGGAGTAGAATCCATCATGGCATCGGCAACACCGGTAAGAGTATTTGTTGCACCAGGGCCAGAGGTTACAATGGCTACACCTACTTCACCACTCACACGAGCAAATCCTTGAGCAGCGTGAGCAGCAGCTTGCTCATGGCGCACAAGAATGTGGTTAAACCAAGCATCTTTTCCACGTGTACGATGATAAAGAGCATCGTAAACTGGCATTATGTTTCCACCAGGATAGCCAAATATTGTTTTAACGTTCTCTGTATAAAGGGCTCTCATGAGTATCTCTGCACCGGTACATTCATCACCGATACATACTCCACCCCATCCGTTATTTTTGTTTTCTGCCATAAAAATCTCTCAATGATGATTAATCGATTATTCTAACACCACCCTTGTCTGCACTCGACACACTCTGAGCATAAGCACGCAACGCCTTGCTCACTACACGATTGCGCTTTAGTGGCTGCTGAGGACGAGCCGCCAGCTCTTCATCACTCAGTTTCACTTCTATCTTGCGTGATGGAATATCAATCACAATAATATCACCATCCTTAATCTTTCCAATATTACCACCTGCAGCTGCTTCTGGAGAGATATGTCCGATACTTAAACCAGATGTACCACCTGAGAAACGTCCATCTGTAATCAAGGCACACTCCTTGCCAAGATGGCGACTCTTGATATATGATGTTGGATAGAGCATCTCCTGCATACCAGGACCTCCCTTTGGACCTTCGTGGGTGATAACAACACAATCACCCGAGTTAACCTTGCCTCCAAGAATACCCTCGCAGGCATCTTCCTGTGAGTCGAAGCACACTGCAGGACCTTCGAAATGCCACAATTCAGGAGCTACCCCCGCTGTTTTCACAACACAACCGTTCTGTGCAATATTACCAAAAAGAACAGCCAATCCACCATCTTTAGTGTAAGCATGCTGCAAATCACGGATACAGCCGTTCTCACGATCAGTATCAAGACTTTCCCAACGACTATCCTGAGAACCCATCTCGGTAGAGAACTTTCTTCCCGGAGCAGAATGGTATATTCTGTCGGCTTCTGCATCTATATCAGCCTTAGTAATATCATATTTTGAAATCACTTCGTCAAGTGTGTATCCATCAACGCGTTTCACATTGCCATTGATAAGTCCGCCCTTATTGAGTTCACCCATAATACCAAGGATGCCCCCTGCACGGTTACATTCTTGTACGCTATATTTCTGAGTGTTAGGCGAAAGCATACACAAACATGGCACCTTACGGCTCAGTTCATCAATATCCTGCATTTTGAAATCGGCTTCAGCTTCCTGAGCCACAGCCAACAGATGAAGAACGGTGTTTGTACTTCCACCCATAGCAATATCCAATGTCATGGCATTAAGGAAAGCGTCACGAGTAGCAATGTTCTTTGGAAGCACGCTCTCATCGCCATCATCATAATAAGCATAGGCATTCTTCACAATCTGACGAGCTGCCTGTTTAAACAACTCTACTCTGTTCTTATGTGTAGCAAGAATTGTTCCGTTACCAGGAAGCGAAAGACCAATTGCCTCGGTAAGAGAATTCATTGAGTTTGCTGTGAACATTCCAGAACAACTACCACAACCTGGACATGCACATTGTTCTATCTTCTTCAAATCTTCATCTGAACAAGATTCATCTCCACCATTTATCATTGCTGTAATAAGGTCAGCGTTTTGTCCCTTCCAACGCCCTGCTTCCATTGGGCCACCAGAGCAGAATATAGTTGGTATGTTCAATCGCATAGACGCCATCAGCATACCCGGTGTCACCTTATCGCAGTTACTAATGCAAATCATAGCATCAGCCTTATGCGCATTAACCATATATTCTACGGAATCAGCTATTATGTCGCGCGAAGGCAATGAGTATAGCATACCGTCATGTCCCATTGCTATACCATCATCAATAGCTATAGTATTAAATTCTGCTGCATAACAACCCATAGCTTCAATTTCTTTTTTCACTATCTGTCCAATCTCATGCAGGTGAGTGTGTCCAGGCACAAACTGAGTAAAACTATTCACAATAGCAATAATAGGTTTACCAAACTGTTCATGTTTCATTCCAGCTGCCACCCAAAGGGCACGTGCTCCAGCCATTCTTCTGCCTTCTGTACAAATAGCACTTCTCAATTGATGTTTCATATCTATAAGTCGTTAATTTCGTTATTACATATCCCTCTTTTCATAATGATTATGCAAAGATAAACAGTTTTTGTTTAACAACCAACAATTTTATACTATTTTTCCATATCATACTAAAATTTTACCACTTAATCCCTTGTTTTTCTTACGATTTGAAACAAACGCTTCCAAACCATCAATTTGGAACTTTGAGATTTGAACATTGAATTTTTGCAGCAAGAAACGC
>DGRY01000078.1:2946-3389 GCA_002391185.1 Prevotella sp. UBA4376 | reverse complement strand
TGGTTCTTTGGACTCATGTTGCAGCTATATATTGTTTATCGTGTATTCCTTTATCGCAAGGATTGGAGGTGGATAGTAGGTGCAATAGTTATTTGTTGGTTGATGCAGATCTTCCTTGATCCTGAAGGCGAGACACTTAATCGTGTACGTTATAATTTCATGGGCGGAATGCTTCCTTTTGCACTCGGATTGCTTTATGCCAAATATGGTCGTGATCTTGCCTACGAGCACTATGCTCTTGTAGCAGGATTCTCTTTGTTGCTTATTATCTTCTGCAGCTATAGCTATCAAACATGGTTCTGGGTTCCTGTGTTCATCTGCTCATTCCATATCAGTGTTGTGAAATTTATCTCAAAGGTAAACTGGCTTACAAAGATTCTTGAGTGGATGGGAGCTATCAGCGCAGCTCTGTTTGTATGTCACCCTATCACACGAAAGATATT
>DGRY01000078.1:2107-2873 GCA_002391185.1 Prevotella sp. UBA4376 | reverse complement strand
CGCCATGGCGATTACTATGCGGGCTTGTTGCTGTATATCGTTGCAAGTATATGTCTTGCATGGGTGTTCCGTGAGTTTATGAAGCGTTTACCTAATCCCAAGATGAAACAGTAATGATAAAGATAAAAGACATAGAACTGACCAATATCAGCCGTTATCGTGGTGAGCTCATGGGTATGGCGATGATTTTTATCATCCTCTTCCATGTTAGTCTGCCACAAAGCGATATGTTCTTTGGGCTTCGCCGAATGGGTAATATCGGTGTGGATATGTTCTTTTTCCTCAGCGGTATAGGTTTATGGTTCTCGTGGACAAAGAATCCGAGCTGCAAGCATTTCTTCAAGCGTCGTTATCTGCGCATTTATCCTACATGGCTGATTATGGCTTCGCTATACTATATTCCGCGTTTCAGAGGTGGAGATATCATGGCATGGATAGATCTTATTGGTGATATCACCATAAACTGGGATTTCTGGCTTCACGACGAGCTCACCTTCTGGTATATTCCTGCAACGATGATGCTGTATCTGTTTGCTCCAGCCTATATGGAACTCATCAGAAAGCATCCTATATATCGTTGGTTGCCTGTGGTTATGATAATGTGGTGCATCCTTGTGCAGTATGTTACTCCAATCCATAATATTTTCGGGCATATAGAAATATTCTGGAGTCGTGTTCCAATATTCTTTATAGGAATAAACATGGGCGAGATGGTAAGGCGAAAGGATAAACTTGATGGAGCAAGTATTTGGATGATTGTTATTCT
>DGRY01000078.1:1016-2043 GCA_002391185.1 Prevotella sp. UBA4376 | reverse complement strand
ACTCTAACATCGAGTATCTTCCTTGAGCAGAATCTTCATGGACGTTTCCCACTCTATGTGGAACGCATGCTTTATATCCCTTTGACCATAACAACAATATTGTTGCTTAATCGTATCTTCCGCCGTACACCAAAATGGTTTAACAACGCTTTTAAGTTTGTTGGTGCACTCAGTTTGGAGTGTTACCTCATTCACATCCATTTTGTGCTCAACTATATTCCAAAGGAATGGACCTATTGGGCTACCTTCCTTATGTGTACTGCAATCACCTTGCCTGCGGCATGGTGTTTAAGCAAGGTGGTAGGAAAGTTAGAAAAGACATTGTCATAAAAACGTGTTATGAACGAGAATGAAATAAATAACCGAAAAGCTATGCAATCAGCAATTGGAAAATGTGAAAAGCTGAATGCAATACTTAAGATATTGCGCCCGGCACAATGGATAAAGAATTTCTTTGTTCTTGCTCCATTAATCTTTGGAGGTGCTCTTTTTCAGCTTAATTCTTTTTGTGCTGGCATTATCACGTTCTTTGCATATAGCTTTGCTGCATCAAGCATATATTGCTTTAATGATATTCATGATGTGGACGACGACAGACGTCATCCAGAGAAGTGTCATCGTCCTATAGCAAGCGGAATGATTAGTGTTTCTCAGGCTTATGGCTTGATGATATTGATGATTGTGCTTTCTATGGCAACTGTGTCCTTGCTTTCTTTTCAGGTGGGAACATTTGTTGCAGAAGGTTCTGTTGCAAAGGTTGCTGGTGTAATCATGTTCTATTGGCTGTTGAATCTTGCTTATTGTGCCAAGCTAAAGCAATATGCTATCATTGATGTTTGTGTTGTAGCCTTTGGTTTTGTGCTTCGCTTGCTGGCAGGCGGTTTTGCAGTTGACATAGTGCTTAGTAAATGGATTGTGTTGATGACATTCCTTATCACTCTTTTCATGAGTTTTGCTAAGAGAAGAGACGATGTGTTGCGTATGGAGGCTACAGGAGAGGCTCCAAGAAAGAACACCATCAGATATA
>DGRY01000078.1:0-904 GCA_002391185.1 Prevotella sp. UBA4376 | reverse complement strand
TGGTGTGCTACATCATGTACACCGTAAGTCCTGAGGTAACAGGAAAGTTCCACACCGATTATCTCTATCTTACAAGTATCTTTGTTCTTGTGGGACTATTGCGTTATATTCAGATTGCTGTTGTTGATAAGAAGAGTGGTAATCCAACAAAGATTATCCTGAAGGATCATTTCACTCAGTTTGTTGTTTTGGCATGGCTTATTGCCTTTATATTGATTATATATGTCTTCTAAATTATATTGTTTCGACTTTGATGGAACAATAACCAGCAAAGATTCTTTGCTGGAGTTTATTAAATACACACATGGCGTAGTAGGGTTTCTGTGTGGATTTCTCTTGTATTCGCCATTATTGATATTGATGAAACTGCATCTTTATCCCAACTACAGGGTAAAGCAGAAGGTGTTTGCACATTTCTATCGTGGAATGAGTATAAGCGAATTCAACAGGAAATGCAAGGCTTTTGCTCAAGACAAGAAGAATATCATTCGTGAGGCAGCAAAAAAGCAGATAAAAGAAGCTAAGAAAGAACAAGCGCAGATATTTATCATTAGTGCAAGTATCGACAACTGGGTGGCACCTTTCTTTGATGAAGAGAGTGATGTTACTGTTCTTGGTACACAGATAGAGGTTAAGGACGGATTGGTGACAGGTCGTTTTCTCACAAAGAACTGTTATGGAGCAGAGAAAGTTGCACGATTGAAGACAGTGCTCACCAAGTCAAGAGACCAGTATGAGATAATAGCCTTTGGCGACAGTCGAGGTGACAAGGAAATGTTGGAATATGCTGATAAAGGATATTATAAACCGTTTAGACGATAGCAAGCGCGAGAAACTGGGTGAGATAGTGCGTTTTGGCATTGTTGGAGTTGCTGCCGTATTGATTCAGTATGGTGTGTATCTT
>DGRY01000057.1:17635-18260 GCA_002391185.1 Prevotella sp. UBA4376 | reverse complement strand
CGTTCGGGTGATATATATAGAATCTTAACGCCACCAAAGATAGCATTTTCAAGAATCTTTATGATTTCGTTTCTTGTCATGCCTGAGTATATAGCGTCGGCTCTGATATGTCTTTCTCTTAGGTGGTCAACCTGGTCTTTCATCAAGGCTATAAGAGGTGTTATAACAATACATACTCCTTCCATTGCCAATGCTGGTACCTGAAATGTGATACTTTTGCCTCCACCAGTAGGCATTAAGCCAAGAGTATCCTGACCTTTTCCTATGGATTCAATAATTTCTTTTTGAATGCCTCGAAAGTCAGGATACCCCCAGTATTTTTGAAGTATGTTTTTATAATCTTCCATCTATCAGTCGATAGTAAACATGTGTTATTTTATGTCTTCTTCAGCTCGTATGTCTTCTATCTGTAATTGAACTTGGTTTCGTTTAAAAATATTATCCTCAATGGTATATGCAATGTCAAAAGCACGTTTACTCTTTATGTATCTTGCTGATGCGCTTTGTCCGAAGGCTATACCGTTGACAACGTCGCTTGAATTTGAATCCACTAATTCCAGTTTGATGTGTTCCTGTTCGCGACCCACAACTTTGCTTGTGCCATAGTCATATACGTTCTTGGTGC
>DGRY01000057.1:16935-17586 GCA_002391185.1 Prevotella sp. UBA4376 | reverse complement strand
TCTTGGTGCAGAATACTGGTTTGGGATTGCATGGACCAAATGGTGCAAAGCGTTTCAAGTCGTTGTGCAAGCGTTTTGTGATGTCTTTGAAATCTATCTGTGCATCAATGTTGAGCATTGCTTCGGTTTGCTCGGGTTGTATATGCTCTTCTACATATTTCTGGAATCGGTTGCGGAACTCAGGAATGGAATCCCATTTCAGAGTGAGACCAGCTGCATAGGTGTGTCCACCAAAGTTAAGAAGCATGTCTCTGCAATTTTTTATTGCAGCATAGATATCGAATCCTGGTATGCTGCGGGCGCTACCTGTTGCCAAATCACCATCGCGTGTAAGAACGATAGTTGGTCGGAAATAAATTTCGGTAAGTCGTGATGCAACGATACCTATGACTCCTTTCTTCCAGTTTTCATCGTATAGCACGATAGATGAGTGGTGTTTTTGGCTTTCCAACTTTGAGACAATTTGGTTTGCCTCTTCTGTCATCTGCTTGTCGATATCTTTGCGCTGTTCATTGTATTCGTCGATGTGTTTTGACATTTTCAAAGCAGTGCTGTAGTCTTTTTCAACAAGCAAATCAACACTCTCCTTGCCATTTTCAATGCGACCAGAGGCGTTTATGCGTGGTCCAATCTTGAATATGATATCGCTCA
>DGRY01000057.1:16057-16876 GCA_002391185.1 Prevotella sp. UBA4376 | reverse complement strand
GATGTCGCGTCCGTTGAGTCCGCATACATCGATGATGGCTTTAAGACCTGTGCTTGGATTTTGATTTAGTTGTTTCAATCCATGGAATGCAAGAATGCGGTTTTCATCAACTACTGGCACTATGTCGGCTGCAATAGCAACGGCGCAGAAGTCGAGTAGTGGAATGAGGTTGCCAAATGGGATGCCATTGTTTTTTGCCCATGCTTGCATGAATTTGAATCCAACACCACATCCGCATAAATGCTTGAAAGGGAATGAATCGTCTTCTCTTTTTGGATTGAGTATGGCAACAGCATCTGGCATCACTTCGTCAGGAACGTGATGGTCGCATATTATAAAGTCGATACCCAGACTTTTAGCATATGCAATTTCGTCTATTGCTTTGATGCCGCAATCAAGTATGATAATGAGCTTTACATCAGTTTCTTTTGCGTAGTCAATGCCTTTTTTGCTCACTCCATAGCCTTCTTCGTAACGATCGGGAATGTAGTAATCAATATTGGAGTAGAACTGCTGCAGAAACTTATATACCAATGCCACGGCGGTGCATCCATCTACATCGTAGTCTCCATAGACCAGTATGCGCTCTTTTCGTCCCATAGCGTCGTTTAGTCGATCTACTGCAATATCCATGTCTTTCATTAGGAATGGATTGATGAGGTCGGCTAATTGCGGACGGAAGAATCGTCGTGCACCTGATTCTGTGGAAATGCCTCTTTTTATGAGAAGTTGAGCCAGAATAGGACTAATGCTGAGCTTGTTGCCCAGTTCCTTAGCTTCCGTTATCTCTTCTGATGTAGGAGGTTCGTAATTCCATTT
>DGRY01000057.1:15584-16007 GCA_002391185.1 Prevotella sp. UBA4376 | reverse complement strand
GTAATTCCATTTAAAATGCATTTATGTCTTTTTTTTATTCTTCTTTGGGAGGGCCGCTGTGTTTAGCGGTATGCGGATATTTCATGTTATTATACATCTATCCGTGTTCAAAGTTACAAAATAAAAACAAAAAAAAAGCAGATAGCAATAAAAAAATGGCTATCTGCTGTTTATTTTGTTTGTTTTAATGTTCTATTAGCTTACAGGTTCAGCTTCTTGCGCACGTCTTTTGGAAGAGCGTTCTTGTTAATCATGAAGTCCATTGTGTTGGCAACGATGAAGTTCTTGGTCATGTACCAGATACCCTTGTAGTCGCCTGTTTCACCCCATGAGTTCTTTACCATATAGTATTCCTTGCCATACTGGTCTTTAGCAATACCGTAGATAAGCATACCGTGGTCGTCGGTGAGTTCCCAGTTGTCG
>DGRY01000057.1:0-15541 GCA_002391185.1 Prevotella sp. UBA4376 | reverse complement strand
CCCAGTTGTCGTAACGCTCCTGGCGAAGCTTCTGTGTAGGAACAATCTCTGGTGCGCGGCAACCGAGAGAGTCGATCATGTTCTTCTTCTCTGTCTTGGTGAGCTTCAACCAATGAGCCATATCGCTACCTGCGAGTGATGGTACTTTCTTGGTGTCGTAAGCGTAAGCAAGACCAGAACGTGTGAAGCCTTCTTCTGAAACATCACCACCCCAAGCTACAGTGTAGCCATTCATGATAGCGTTGTCGATGATTTTTTCGATGTATTCTATTGGTACATTCCATGAAAGTGGGTTGCGCCAGTTGTCTTGTACTTCTACAGCAAAGCCTTTCCAAAATGGATGGTGAGTGAAACTGGTTATGCTGACATAGTTGTCGTAGTTCAAACCGAGGCTTGCTGCAAAAGACTTTGGAGTGTACTGCTTGCCCTGATATGTGAACTTCTCTGGGCATTTGCCAAGGTAAGCATCAAGAATGCCCTGAAGTCCAACCTTCCACTGGTTAGAGATTTTCTTGGCATTGCTACGTGCTATTGTTGTTACGTAAGGGGTCATGATTTCGAAGAACTCGTTGAAGTTGTTCAAAGAGTCGCCGTAAAGGCTGCCTGGGAATGGCATAGCGTCCTCTGGGCAGATACCATAGTTCTGCAATACGAACAATGGGTCGTAAGCGCTACCACCCTGCGCAAACTGGCAATCGCCGTGAAGGCGTACTACCTGAATAGCACGATCCATATATGTCTTGTTGGCTACAAAGCTTTCGCAAAGATCATAGGTTTTACCTGTTGCCTTTAGAATTTCACACTCAAAGAAACTAAGGGTAGAGTAGTCCCAGCAGGTACCACTACGACTCTGGTTTTTAATACTTGTAATAGGGTTTTCCTTTACAACTGTGAAAACAGGCTTGTTTGGGTTGGCCTTTTTCTCAGCATTCTTGTCTTGTGCATTTACACCTGTTGCTACCAAAGCAAGAAGTGCTGCTACTAAAAGTTTTCTCATTTCTCTATTTATTTAATTATGTGATTCTTTTCTCGTATTATTGTTGTGAGCTCAGCATGAACTCTTCTATGTCGTTTGGATGATATGGTATTCGGTCTTTACCTATGAAACGGCATCCGTCTTGTGTTACCAGAATGTCGTCTTCAATACGTATTCCACCAAAATCCTTGTATTTCTCTAATTCGTCAAAGCAAAGGAAGTCGGCACAATGATTGTTGGCTTTCCATTCGTCGATGAGTGCTGGGATGAAATATATTCCTGGTTCGTCGGTAACAACAAAGCCTTCTTCGAGTCGGCGTCCCATTCTTAGGCAGTTGGTGCCAAACTGTTCGAGGTTAGGACGTGTTTCTTCATCGAAGCCTACGTTTATTTGGTCAAGGTTCTCCATGTCGTGCACATCCATGCCCATCATGTGTCCAAGTCCGTGTGGCAGGAACATAGCGTGTGCTCCGTTGCGAACAGCCTCTTCTGTGTCGCCCTTGGCAAGTCCAAGCTCTTTCATTCGGTTGAAGATGTTTTTGCACACAGCAAAGTGTACGTCGGCATATTTCACTCTTGGCTTTGCAAGTTGCAAAACCATGTCGTGGCATTCTTCCACAACTGTGTATATATTAAGCTGACGTTGTGTGAACTTTCCGTTTACAGGGTATGTTCGTGTGTTGTCTGAGCAGTAGTTGTTTACTGTTTCTCCACCTGCATCGCACAACACAAGTCGGCCATCCTTCAGGGTGTTCATTGAAGGCGTTCCGTGCATAATTTCACCGTGTTGCGTGAAGATGGTAGGGAAACTAACCATGGAGCCTAAACTCTTGGCAACACTTTCAACCTGTGATGCAATGTATTTCTCAGTTAGCCCTGGCTTGGTAAGACGCATGGCTGTGGTGTGCATTTTGTATCCAATTACTGATGCACGCTCCAATTCTTCTATTTCTTCCTTGCTTTTAACAGAACGCATCTTTACAACCGCTTTGATGAGCTGCATTGATGCAGATTCTTTCTGCTGACTTGGGTGAATGCCCAGAAGGTCGAATATTTGAAGTTTTATGTCGTGGCGATAGGGTGGTAGGAAATGAATCTTACGCTTGTTACGCAGAGCGTCGTTGCACACAAGTTGCAATTGCTTCATTGGAGCAGTGTTTTCAACACCTACGCTTTGTGCAAGGTCTTTTACGCTGTCAACAGAACCAAACCACACGATGTCTTCTATGTCGATGTCGTTTCCAATAAGAGTTTCCTTATTGTTGTCGATGTCGATAACGCCTACAAGGCCGTCTCTTTGTATTCCGAAATAGTATAGGAATGTAGAGTCCTGACGGAATGGATCATAACTATTGTATGGTCCGTTAGCAGGTGAATCGTTATTTCCAAATAGAATAATGATACCTTCGCCAACAAGTTTTTTCAACTCGTTGCGACGGTCAATATATGTTTTTTTTTCGAACATTTTGCTTTTTTGCTTTAATTGATTGCAAAGTTACATAATTTTTGTAGGAAAAGTGTTATTTTTGTACCGAAAATTGGATAATTTTTGAAAATTATAAAACTTTAATAGAACTTGAAGGTCATGAAGATGGATAAAAATACAGGACTGGTTCTCGAAGGAGGAGGTATGCGAGGAGTGTTTACAAGTGGTGTTCTTGATGCTTTTATGAAGTACAACTTGTATTTTCCTTATGTGGTTGGTGTTTCGGCTGGAGCATGTAATGGCATGTCGTATATAAGTCGTCAGCCTCGCCGTGCACGCATATCTAATATTGATTATCTGTCTCGTTATGACTATATCGGTTTGCGTCATTTGGTTACTCAGGGTTGTATTTTCGACCAGAAACTTTTGTACGACCGTTTTCCAAATAAGCTGCTGCCTTATGATTTTGATACATATTTTAAATATTCATCTACCTTTGAATGTGTAGCTACTAATTGTATTACCGGAGGGGCTGAGTATTTGCATGAGTATTCCGACCGTCAGCGTGCTCTTGATATTGTGAGGGCATCGTCGAGCTTGCCTTATGTGAGCAAGATTGTGGATATTGATGGTGTTCCCATGCTTGATGGTGGTATTGTTGATAGCATTCCTGTATTGCGTGCCATAGAGAAGGGACACTCAACAAATGTTGTTGTGCTTACTCGAAACAAAGGGTGGCGTGATGATTCAAAGGATCGTAAGGTTTCTAATCTTATCTACAAGAACTATCCTCGTTTGCGTGTGGTGCTGAGCCACCGACATGAAACATATAATCAGCAGTTGCAGCTTATTGATGACTTGGAGGCTGCTGGAAAGATAATATGTATTCGTCCGGAACGACCTCTTGAGGTGGGGCGTATGACCCGTGATATTGCTAAGTTGGAGCGATTATACGAAGAAGGTTTCGCTATTGGCGAAACCTTCTGCAAAAAATATATGTAATTATGAATTACTTTAGCAAATCGGGTCTAAGCTTTTTCGTGTGGGCGATGGCTTGATCCATTTCCCATTGGCGAATCTTGGCTTCGTTGCCGCTTAGCAGTATCTCGGGTACCTTCCACCCTTTGTAGTCGGCTGGACGAGTGTAGATAGGGGCAGCCAACAGATTGTCCTGAAAACTGTCGCTAAGTGCACTTTGTTCATCGTTGAGTACTCCTGGAATAACTCGCACGATAGCATCGGCTATGGTTGCAGCTGGAAGCTCGCCTCCTGTGAGCACAAAATCACCCACACTTATTTCTTTTGTGATGAGGTGGTCTCTCACTCTTTGGTCAATTCCTTTGTAGTGTCCGCAAAGGATAATAAGATTGCCTTTCATGCTGAGCTCGTTTGCCATTCCCTGATTGAACTGCTCGCCGTCAGGACTGGTGTATATTACTTCGTCGTATTCGCGCTCGGCTTTCAATGCAGAGATGCACCTGTCTATAGGCTCGCATTGCATAACCATACCTGCACTACCTCCATATGGATAATCGTCAACACGACGCCATTTGTCCAACGAATAATCGCGAAGGTTGTGAAGTCGTATTTCGGCCAATCCCTTCTTTTCAGCTCTGGCAAGGATTGATTCATGAACAAATCCCTCCAGCATTTCAGGTAAAACGGAAATAATATCTATTCTCATAGGTGCAAAGGTAGTAAATTATTCACAAATAGTAACTTATCATTGATATTTTTTGTACCTTTGTCCCAATATTTAATCACAGTTCAAACAAATATGAAAAAAATCTTTTCCCTCGCCATTCTTATGGCAGCTTTTTTGAGCGTTTCGGCTCAGAATGTTCAACTTCACTATGATCTTGGTCACTCGCTCTATGAAGAGCTCACTAACCGTCAGTCGGTTACCACTACTGTAGAGATGTTTAAGGCCGACAAGTGGGGTAGTAATTATTTCTTCACCGACCTTGATTATCATGGCGATGGTATGATGGGTGCCTACTGGGAGATTAGCCGCGAATTCAATATTTCAAAGAACAAAAGATTTGCTGCGCATATAGAGTATAATGGTGGTGTTACATCAGGTGAAACCGAAGGCTGGTATAATGGTAATCGTTTCCAGCACGCTGTTCTCGTAGGTCCTGCTTACAACTGGCATAGCTCTGATTTTAGCACCACTTTTAGCTTGCAGGCAATGTATAAGTATTATTTCAAGAATGCTCATGCTAATCTTGACGCTTTCCACGGTTTCCAGCTTACTGGTGTGTGGAGCCATACTTTTGCTAATGGTTTTTGCACCTTTTCTGGTTTTGCTGACTTGTGGCGCAATCCAAATGTTCGTGGCAAACTTATCTTCCTTTCAGAACCTCAGTTCTGGTTTAACCTTAACACCCTCAAGGGTATGGATGGCGTTAATCTAAGCTTAGGTACCGAGGTGGAACTCAGCAACAACTTCGTTTACGATGAGGCAGGTCGTAACGACAAGTTCTATGCTATTCCTACTATTGCAGCTAAGTGGAGTTTCTAAAAAGGCCCTATCCAAAGACCCCTCCAACTCCCCTCCAGAGGGGAGAGATATTAGCAGGAGGAATTTGTCAGCTTACGACTCCTTCCCTCTGGAGGTTTCTGTCCCCCGGGAACGGGGGAATCGAAGGGGGTGTAAAGACCATTGAAGGCAGGGAAGGGTCTTTATCATTTATCATTTATCATTTAGCACGCCTTTGGCGTGCGCAAGACTTCGAGATGCCTTCGAGATGCCTTCGAGACGCCTCCTATATGAGTCCTAATTGACTCCTAATCACATTGCAAAGATACGAAGAAAAACAGTTGGTTGTTCAAAATTAGATCATTTTGCGATGCAAAACTCTCTCATCGCCTATCTACAAAGGGAATTCGGGCAAAAAACATGTTTATCAGTTATCAGTTATCAGTTGATTGAAAGTCAAAAAATGTGCGTTTTAGACTCTTATATTATATAAATATATATATTTATATATATAAGGCTCCTGAAGCATGATTTTTTTCGCAAAAAGTTAACTGATAACTGATAACTGATAAAAAACAGCCGTTAAGTTTTAAATTAATTATTGTCCAAACATTTCAATAAACTGTTCCTCGCTAATAATAGGTGTACCCAACTGCATGGCTTTCTGATTCTTGCCACTTGTTGATGTTACATCATTGTTGATGAGGTAAGATGTTGATTTTGAAACGCTTCCAGTTACTTTGCCGCCTTGGCTTTCTATGTATTTCTTTAGTTCGTTGCGGTTCTTATAATGGTTTACATCGCCAGTAACAACGAAAGTAAGTCCCTCGCATTTTGCTCCAAGAGGTGTTCTGTCTTCTTGTGTTATGTTAATAAGTTTCACGAGGTTGTTGTATGCTCTGAGGTTGTTTTCATCGTTAAACCATCGCACAACTGAAGCACTTTTCTCTGGTCCAATGCCATCGATAGAGGCAAAAATGTATTCGCCAACTGTGTCATTTGAGGCAAATAAGTCGCCTTCTACGGGTGAAAAGTCTGGTTTTTGGGTAGCTAATTGTACAATTTCGTCGAGTTTATGAGCCGTTAAGAGTCTTTTGCACACATCTTGCCCAACAAGCGGTATGTTGAGAGCGTAAAGAAGTTTACGTGCATCTACTGTTGTTGCTTTGTTGATGGCTTCTCTTATGTTTACTGCACTCTTTCTGCCAAATCCTTCAAGGGTAGAAATCTCCTGAATATGCTCTGTTAATCGGTATATGTCGGCATATTCGTTAATCCATCCAAGGTTTACGAATCGAGCAATAGTCTGTTCGCTAATACCATCAATATTCATGCCGTCCTTGCTTACAAAACGTCTGAATTTTTTCAACTGCTTAGCAGGGCACTGTAAGTTGGTGCAATGAAGAGTTTTTGTTCCACTTGATGCACTTATGGCTATTTTTGTAGGCGCTCCACATACCGGACAGGTGGTTGGAATGTCTAAAATGCCAACTGATTGCTCTATTTTTATAACTTTTGGGATGATTTTATTGGCTTTAATAACGTGCATACTTGTGCCTTTGCCGCCAATGCCTAATCGTTCACATTCTGAAATGTTGCACAATGACGCACGTTTTACGGTGGTGCCCTCGAGTTCAACAGGTGTGAACACCGCTACAGGCGAGATTGTTGAGGCTGCACAACTCCATTCTATGTGGTCGAGTTGTGTGAGAGCGCTTTCGTCTTGCCATTTGAAGGCGTATCCTGCTCGTGTGGCGTGGTGCCCGGTTACGCTTCCTGTTTGAGAGTATTCGTAGTCATCGTATGCTATAACAAGACCGTCAACAGGGTAGGGGCAAATGTTGCTGGTAACCTTTTCTGTCCATTTGTCAATAACGTTATTGATGTTCTGGATATTTGGCTCTTTTATACATTCGCGCTCAACGGCTTTCATTCCGTTTTGCTCAATAAAGTTCATTCTCTCGCCCCAGCTATTTATCTCTTCATCGGTATATACAAGGGTGAAAGGAATCCATTTCAAGTGGCGCTGTTTCACTTCGTTAACATCCTTCAGCGTTAGCGAGCCCGAGGCAAGGTTTCGAGGGTTGGCATAGTCTTCATCGCTTTCGAGAAGGAAATTATTGAAGTCTTCGTAAGATATAACGCACTCACCTCTGATAACAATGTGTCCTTTTGAAGGTATTGTTTCAGGAATGCCTTGTATAGCGGATGCAAGATGTGTTATGTTTGTGCCGATGTGTCCGTTGCCTCGTGTCACAACTTTTGTTAGCTTGCCGTTGTCGAAAGTGACAACAAGTGTTAAGCCGTCAAGTTTCCAGCTAAGCCATATCATGCGGTTTTCTGCCCATTTGGCAAGTTCTTCGGGCTTTTTGGTCTTGGCAAGCGAAAGAGCTGCAAACTCATGTTCTTCCTTCTGACCTTCGGTGTTGTCAGAGGAAACATTGTTTGTTGGCGAATCATCAAGAATGATTCCCGTTTCTTTTTCAAGGGCTTTTAACTCATCGAATAGTGCGTCCCACTCATAGTCGGTCATGAGTTCACCCTTACCATTATAATATGCGTCGGCAGCAGCGTTGAGTTTATCAATCATCTGCCTCATTAGCTCTTTCTTTTCCATGTGAAGTTGTTTTTCTTTTGCAAAGATAATAAAGTTTCGTGATAAATTGCTAACTTTGCTCCCTGAATAATTCTGGTAATTATGAATAAGATAGTAATAGGTATAGATGTAGGTATATCAACAACTAAAATCGTTGGAATTGATAGCAATGGAATGGTTGTTTCTCCTTTGCGTATCAAGGCTACCGATCCGATAACATCGTTATATGGTGCGTTCGGTAAGTATCTTCATGACAACAAGATTCGTCTTGAGGAGGTTGAGCATGTGATGCTTACTGGAGTAGGGGCTGCTTATATCGAAGAAAATATCTATGGTTTGCCTACAACTAAAGCCGAGGAGTTTGTGGCTGACGGTCTTGGAGCCAAATATGAGTCGAAACTCGATAGAATGATAGTTGTTTCTATGGGTACTGGTACTTCACTTGTGAAGTGCGATGGCGAGGATATCAGTCATATCGGTGGTATAGGAGTCGGTGGTGGTACTCTTACAGGATTGAGCCGTTTGCTTCTAAAAACCGATGACATAAAAAATATCATTGACTTGGCTTTGGAAGGAGATATTAGTCATATCAATTTGCTTATTGGTGATATTAGTGCCAAACCTCTGCCCGGACTGCCCATGTCGGCTACTGCCAGTTTGTTTAGTAATGCCAAGGCAAATGCCTCGCGTGAGGATATAGCTGTGGGTTTGATACACATGGTTCTTCAGGCTATAGGCTCGGCAAGCATTCTGAGTTCTTTGGGTAGTGGTATCAAAGACTTTGTAATGATAGGTAATCTTAGTTTGTTGCCTCAATGCAAGGAAGTATATAGTGCGATGGAGAAACTCTATGGCGTTCATTTCATAATTCCAAAGTATAGCGAATTCTGCACCGCCATAGGTGCTGCACTTGATTATATTCGCAAGTGTTAGTATTTGAGCAGTTATTTTAGTTCTCATATAAAATGAAAGCCCAGTAGGTTTTACCTACCGGGCTTTTTTTACTTAATTTACTTGCTTCACTATGTAATATAATATCTTGTTATAAAATACTCATTTTACCAGCGAAGATTGTCCTTTTGAGTCACATATATTATTGAGTCAACTTTAGTAAGTCGAATACCGCGATATGCTATAAAACACTTACCACAATACCGCTATTCTATAAAACGTTATTTGTTATTTTTGGTGATGCAAAGATATAGCCTTGTCGTTTTATAACCAAATTTTCTTGCGGCTGAAATAAGCTGATATGTATTTTTTTTATTATTTTTGCGGTTGAAAAGGGTTGAAATGTGTTTAAAATGGTTCATTTATGATACAAATTGTTGAAAAAGAAACAGCGAGCAATGTTGATGCGTTGGATGTGCTTAACAAGCAACAACGACTAATGTTATATATAATAACAATGTTTGGAATTGTTGGCGCAACTGGTGGAATTCTGGGTTTTTATGGCTTTCAAACACTAGTGTTTAAGTTTTTGTTGATAGGATACAATATTGTGTTCATTGCTACTTTTCTTTTCTATGTTTTTGGTAAAATCAAAGTGCGAACAGCTTTGGCAATCGAACTGCTTTATGCTGCGTTTGAAACATCATGCGAGAATATAGCTGTTGTGGATAATACCGATGTTTATTCGGGTTTTCTTATTCTTGGTAATATTTGTTTGCTTCTACTTATTTTGATGGCATGTGTGTTGGCTTATATTCCATCTAATACTATAATCGTTTCGTTTTTGGCGGTGAGTGTTTTTATGTATTGTGTTCTTAAAGATAAGCATGGTGCATTAACCGAGTTGTCTGTGTTTTATTTGCTCATGATTATCTCGGTTAGTTTGATTTGTTGGCACATATCAAGGAATCTTCTTGCACTACGCACCGACAATATTGATATGCGTGAACGTGAAGTGCAATTGATTTCTACATTAGGTTTGAATTACAATCAGCTATTGAAAATAGCTCAGTTGAGTAATTTGCAAACAAGAGATGAAGACGATGATAAAACTTCGATAAATAGTTTTCTTGATACTATAAATGCTGAAACACGACAACGAATGATGGCGGCATTGAAAGATTATCTGCTTTCAAAGCAGAATGATATGAACAATTTGAAAAAAGTTTTTCCTATGCTTACTCCTTCTGAGTTGGAGATAGCAAAGTTGATAGTTGAAGGAAAGACTACAGGGGAAATATGTAGGGCACTTGATAAAACGAAGAGTAATGTGGGAAGCCAAAGAGCTCATATAAGAATAAAATTAGGGCTTCCTCCAGAATATAATCTCAAGGAAGCCCTAATGGAAAAAGTGCAACACGCAAAATTATAGTATTCCTAATTTGCAGAATGCAATCAGTGCTATGTAGCCTATGATAAGGCTTATGAAGCCAGAAGTGAAACCTGCTTTCGCCATATCTTTCTGTTCGATAAGACCTGTAGAGTAGGCAATGGCGTTAGGAGGTGTACTGATAGGAAGCGACATCGCGCAACTTGCTGCTACGGCAATGCCAATGATTATGGTTGAAGTTCCACCGATAGGAACAAGTGCTTCTCCCATACCTTCGCACACCACTGTCAAGATAGGAATAAGCAATGCTGCTGTGGCTGTGTTTGAAATAAAGTTACTGAGAGCAAAGCAGAGTATTCCAGAAATAATCAGAATAACTATTGGGTTCCATTCGCCGAATGGTATGCTCTTTACTGCATTCTGAGCAAGTCCAGTTCCGTTCATGGCAAGACCCAAGGCAAAGCCTCCGGCAACCATCCATATTACTCCCCAGTCAATGTCCTTCAAGTCGTCGGCTGTGATAACTCCTGTAAATGCGAAGACTGCTATCGGAAGCATTGCTACTGTGTTGGCGTTAATACCAATTTGCTTACCGAAAATCCAAAGCAGAATGGTTGTCACGAATGTTATGGCAACAACATATGTTCGCCAATTCCATTCTACTTCACCCTCAATCTGCAATTCTATCGTTTTCTTTGAGAATGGATAGAATGTCTTGATAATGAACCATGAAAGAATCAACATCACAAGAACCAAAGGTACCATGACTGACATCCATTGACCAAAACCGATACCCATTCCTAACTCGTTGAGTGTTTTAAATGCGAATGCGTTTGGAGGTGTTCCAATAGGGGTTCCCATACCGCCAAAGTTTGCTCCAATAGGGATAGCCATAGTAAGTGCTATTCGCCCTTTTCCATTTGCTGGTAATGATTTAAACACAGGGGTAAGAAATGTAAGCATCATTGCAGCTGTGGCTGTGTTGGAAATAAACATGGAGAAGATTCCGGTGATGAGCATGAAGCCCAAGAGCACGTTCTCTGATTTCTTACCGAATGGTTTTATCAGATTTCGTGCCATCACAACATCAAGTCCTGATTTCGTAGCAGCTATCGCCAAGATGAAACCTCCAAGGAAAAGGATGATTGTAGGGTCGGCAAAACATGCCATGATGCCTTGGTAGTCCAAAAGTTTTCCTGCATCACCTTCAGAACCTTGCAGAAAGTTGAAGGCGGAGTCGCTGACACAGAATAGCAACACGAAAATAATGGTTACTGATGTGGCCCAGGCTGGTATAGCCTCTGTGAGCCAAAGCATTACTGCCATAACAAAGATGGCGATGGTGCGCTGTTGGACAATGGTTAGATCTTCGATACCAAAACAGCTGGTGGGCAGATTCCAAACAATAAGCGTTAATAAGGCAGTGATGCTGAACATCAATGCCTTTCTCTTGTTAAAATCGCCAGACAAAATTTTCTTTACTGAATTTGCCATGATTTAGATTATGATTTTAAAATTAAATGTTTCTATGGTTTTTAGCACGTTTTTGTGCGCATGTTTATTGATGTGGCGGCAAATATACGCTTTTTATTTTAATGGGGCAAATATATGAATCAAAAAAAATACGATGGAGAGTTTTTTTTTCTCCATCGTATTTATGTTTTTATTTTTCTTCTGCCAAGCTCAAAAGATATTTTCCATAGTTATTTTTAAGCATTGGCTCTGCTAATTTCTTTAGTTGTTCGGCATCAATCCACCCCTGGCGGAAGGCTATTTCCTCCAGACAGGCAACTTTAAGACCTTGTCGTTTCTCAATTACTTCGATAAAGGTACTTGCCTCTGAAAGGCTGTCGTGTGTGCCTGTGTCGAGCCAAGCAAAACCGCGTTGCAATGTGCGAACTTTAAGCTTTTCTTGTTTCAGATACTCTTGATTAACAGTGGTAATCTCAAGTTCGCCTCGTGCTGAAGGCTTTATGTTCTTGGCTATTTCAACAACACTATTAGGATAGAAGTAAAGACCAACAACGGCATGGTTGCTTTTCGGATGCTCTGGCTTTTCTTCGATACTCAAACAGTTGCCGTTCTTGTCGAACTCTGCAACACCATATCTCTCAGGATCGTTAACGTAATAACCGAATACACTTGCCGTGCCTTCTTCGGCAGCTTTAACACTCTCTTGCAGCAAACCTGTAAAGCCTGCCCCATAGAAGATATTATCGCCAAGAACCAAACAGGCACTATCGTTTCCAATAAACTCTTCGCCTATGATAAAAGCCTGAGCCAAACCATCTGGACTAGGTTGCTCTGCATATTCAAAATTTACTCCAATATCGTGTCCATCACCGAGTAAACGCTTGAAACCTGGTAAATCGAATGGGGTAGATATGATAAGGATATCCTTGATGCCAGCAAGCATCAATACAGATATAGGATAATATATCATTGGTTTGTCGAAAATAGGTATCAATTGCTTGCTTATACCCTTTGTAATAGGGTAAAGACGTGTGCCAGAACCTCCGGCAAGTACAATTCCTTTCATAGTTATGTATTTAGCTTTTTGTTATTTTTTCTTTCGCAAAGGTATAAAAAAAAGACTAACCGCTATTACAAAATGTAGTTTTTTTGATAGTTTTATTTTGTCATTCCACTCGTTTGATGTACTTTTGCAGTGTTAAACAATAATATTATGGGATTTTTATCAAAATTGTTCGGAAATAAAGATAATGCAAGTAAGGTTGGTGGAATGGAAGATTTTATGACTCTTATCAGAGTGTATTTCCAGGCATCAATAGCAACAAATACAGGTGTAAACAATCTTGCTATGCTTCCTGACTTGCGTATGTTTAAGGCTACATTTCATGTAGCTACAGTAAATAATAAAATTGGTATCGGTGAGCGCAATCATTGCAAGAAGATGTTGAAAGAGATGTATACTCTCGACGATAGCTTCTTCAAGGAGATTGACCAGAGTATTCGAAAGAACTGTCATAAAATTCAGGACGTTCAAACCTATCTCATTCAGTTCCAGGGGTTCACACAGGATTTGATGATGCTCACTGGTAATTTGATGAAATTTAAACTTCGTTTGCCTTCTTTCTTTAAAAAGGCTATCTATACAATGACTCAGAAAACCGTTTCTGATATCTTTACCAAGAACGATTATACCGACGCTAGTGTAATCAAATCTGTTATGGCTATTCGTCAGTACGATCAGCGTCTTGGCTTCTCACAAAAATGGATTACCGACTTTGTTTATCAGGTGGTAATGTTGGCTAAGAAAGAACCAAAACCATCAGAGCAACAGGTTGAGAAGGCAAAAGGATTGATGAAATAAAAGTTTTTTCTTAAACAAAAACTTTAAGAATAATTTGGTTTTGTCAATTTTAAATTTTAATTTTGTAACCAAATTGTATATCTATGGACGCAAATGAGAAAACTTTGAATCTGTTCTCTACCCGTGTGAGACAAATGATTCTGCAGTTTAAAGAAACTAAAACTGCATGTCAGGAGTTGCGCGAACAGGTAGAGCAACGTGATGCTCAAATACTGCAGCTTCAAGAACAGTTGGCTCAGGCGCAGAGAGATTACAATAGTCTCAAGATGGCTAAGATGATTGAAATTACTGATGGCGATATTGAAGAAGCCAAAAAACGTGTTCAAGCACTCATCAGAGACGTGGACAAATGTATTACGCTACTGAGTGGCAAATAATCAGAAGCGATGGCAGAAGTAAAGAAAGATAAATTACGTATACGACTTCATGTTTACGATACAGAAATGTCGGTTAATGTTCTTCCTGAAGAAGAATATCTGTATCGTAATGCAGCAAAGCTTATTACTGATACTGTGAATACTTATGCAAACGCCTTTAAAGGATCTAAGGGTGAGAAGGATTTATTGTATATGAGTCTCATTGATATAGCTTTGAGATATGAGCGTGAAGCGTCTCGTAACGACACCGAACCGTTCGCCGACCTTCTCGGTAAGCTTACTTCTGAAATTGAAGATGCTCTGAAAGACTAAAATATATTTGTTCATTTATAATAAAGAGGTATGTATCATCAAAATAATAAATGAACTAAAATAAACAATAATGGTATTAACAACTATCATAGTTTTTGCCGTTGCCCTTGTTGTGGGTGGTTTGGCTGGCTACGCAATTTTCCGTTATGTAATTAAAGGAAAATATAATGAAATGGTATCAGCTGCCGAAAAAGAAGCTGAAGTTATTAAGGAGAAAAAACTTCTTGAAGTAAAAGAGAAGTTCCTTAACAAGAAAAGTGAACTCGAAAAAGAGGTGCAGCAGCGCAACTCTAAGATTCAGCAGAGTGAAAATAAACTAAAACAACGCGAAATCAGTCTTAATCAACGCCAAGAGGAAATTGGACGTCGCCGTCAGGAGGTTGAACAGTTCCAAATGCGTGTTGATAATGAAAAGAAACTGTTGGCTGTAAAGCAGCAGGATCTTGAAAAGATGATGCTTCAAGAACAGTCTAAGCTGGAAGAACTGTCTGGACTTAGTGCTGAAGAGGCAAAGGCTCGTCTTGTTGAAAGCTTGAAGGATCAGGCTAAGCTTGATGCTGCAAGTTATGTAAATGAAATTATCGATCAGGCTAAGCTCGATGCTACTAACCAAGCAAAGAAAATCGTTATTCAGACTATTCAGCGTGTAGCAACTGAAACTGCTATTGAAAATAGCGTTAGTGTGTTCCACATTGATAACGACGAGGTTAAGGGACGCATCATCGGTCGTGAAGGTCGTAATATTCGTGCTCTCGAGGCTGCTACTGGTGTTGAAATTGTTGTTGACGACACACCTGATGCTGTTGTTATTTCGGCTTTCGACCCTGTTCGTCGTGAAATATGCCGATTGGCTCTTCATCAGCTCGTTGCCGACGGACGTATTCACCCTGCTCGTATTGAAGAGGTTGTCACCAAGGTTAAGAAACAGCTTGAAAACGAAATTATCGAAACAGGTAAGCGCACAGCTATCGACCTTGGTATTCATGGATTGCATCCAGAACTTATCCGTATAGTTGGTAAGATGAAATATCGTTCTTCTTATGGTCAGAACCTGTTGCAGCNNGACGGCCGCATCCATCCGGCCCGTATCGAAGAGGTTGTTTCGAAGGTGAAGAAGCAACTCGACAACGAGATTATCGAAACCGGAAAACGCACGGCTATCGACCTCGGTGTCCATGGCCTGCATCCGGAACTCATCCGTATAGTGGGTAAGATGAAGTATCGTTCTTCTTATGGCCAGAACCTGTTGCAGCATGCTCGTGAAACAGCTAACCTATGTGCTGTTATGGCTTCAGAACTCGGTCTTAATCCTAAGAAGGCTAAGCGTGCTGGTTTGCTTCACGATATTGGTAAGGTGCCAGATGAGGAAACAGAATTGCCACACGCACTTTATGGAGCTAAGATAGCTGAGAAATATAAGGAGAAGGCTGATATTTGCAATGCTATTGCTGCTCACCATGACGAGGCAGAGATGACAAGTCTTATTGCACCTATCGTTCAGGTTTGTGATGCTATTTCTGGTGCACGTCCAGGTGCTCGTCGTGAAGTAGTAGAAGCTTATATCAAGCGTCTTAACGATCTCGAGGCTATTGCAATGAGCTATCCTGGTGTAACAAAGACCTATGCTATTCAGGCTGGTCGTGAACTTCGTGTTATTGTCGGTGCAGATAAGATGACCGATGATGAGAGCCTCAAGCTTAGTGATGAGATTGCAACAAAGATTCAGAACGAGATGACCTATCCAGGTCAGGTAAAGA
>DGRY01000089.1 GCA_002391185.1 Prevotella sp. UBA4376 | reverse complement strand
AACTTTAATTAAATCCATTGTATTTAATATTTAAATTGTTTGTCGTTCCAACTCAACATGAACAGCAACTCTTCTGCCGTCAGCGGTTAAGCCGAAAAGCGGGTGCAAAGTTACTTACTTTTTCCCTAACTTCCAAATTTTCAGGCATTTACTTTTATCTTATGTCTTTTTTTGTTGTGATATAATATAGAGTGTATCTTTACTTGCGAAACTTTAATCTTTAATTTAATAACTCATCATCTCACGAAGTGCGACTAATTATCTCCTTCATCTTTACGCTTGCACCGGTGAGCCGACAGCAAGCACTCAGTCGATGATTACTCATTATTAATTACGTAATTCGTAATTCCAAATTCAAAATTATTAGTTATCTTTGCATTAGATATGAATAAGTATTTAGTGAATATTGTGGCTATAGCATCGGTGATGTTTGCCACCTCGTGCTCAACAAAGCACTTTGTTCTAAAATCCGTTGAAGGTTCACGCATCCTTATCGACAGTAGATATGATGCTAAGCCCGATGCTGAGGCTGTTGCTTTTCTTGCTCCCTATCAGCATCAAGTAGATAGTATAATGGGACCTGTTGTGGGTGAGGTTGACCATAATATGGCAGCCTATCGTCCGGAGAGCGATCTCTCTAATCTTCTTGCCGACATCATGGTATGGGCAGGCAAGAGTTTTAACGAGCATCCTGATGTTGGTGTTTACAATATGGGTGGTATTCGTGCAGGTCTTTCTAAAGGCGAGGTTACTTATGGTGATGTTCTTGATCTTGCTCCATTTGAAAACAAGCTTTGCTTTATCACACTAAAGGGCGATGTTCTCAAGGAACTGTTTTCTCAAATTGCCAGTCTTGGTGGTGAGGGAGTGAGCCATGGAGTTGAACTTGTTATTGATAAGAGTGGTAAGTTGCTTTCTGCCAAACTTAATGGTAACGAGATTGATGATAACAAGGAGTATCGTGTTGCCACTATTGACTATCTTGTTCAGGGCAATGATGGATTGAAGGCATTCCTCAAGGGAACTAATCTGCTCGATCTTCCTGATAAAAAACACGACAGCCGTTTTGTCATAATGGATTATTTCAGAGAAAAGGCAGCTCAAGGCATTGTTGTTAATGCTAAGGTTGAAGGACGAATAAAGGTGAATTAATATAAACTTGTAATTACAGAATAATGAAGCATATAAAGAATATATTTTTGGCAGTAATGCTGTTGTTCACTCTTTCTGTTTCTGCACAGAAAGGTAAGCAGCTCACCATTCTGCACACTAACGACACTCATAGTACTATTCAACCTCTAAAAGAGAATCTTGCCGACACAATGAAGGCAGGACGTGCCGGGTTTCTTCGCCGCATTGCAATGATTAAGGAGGAGCGCCAAAAAGATCCAGAGCTACTGCTTTTTGATAGCGGTGATTTTTCGCAGGGCTCAGCCTATTACACTCTTTTCAAGGGTGATGTAGAAATAGGACTTATGAATCGCATGGGCTATGACTGTTCAACTATTGGTAATCATGAGTTCGACTTTGGTATGGAGAATATGGCTCGTCTTTTCAAGATGGCTAATTTCCCTATTGTGTGCAGCAATTACGACTTCACCGGAACTATTCTTGAAGGCTTGGTAAAGCCATATATCATTCTTCGTCGCAAGGGAATAAAGATTGGTGTTTTTGCACTTGATCCAAAGATGGAAGGTCTTGTGTTTGCAAAGAATTGTCAGGGTATAAAATATCTTGATCCAATAGAGGTTGCCAATGAGATGGCTTTCAAACTTAAGCATAAGGAAAAATGCGATCTTGTTATATGTGTTTCTCATCTTGGTTGGGAACCAATCACACAGATGGGTGACCCTATGATGATAAGTCATTCACGTAATATCGACATTGTTCTTGGAGGACATAGTCATAGTTATTTTCTCGAGCCTCAAGTTGTTAAGGATGCCGATGGAAAGGATGTTCCTGTTGACCAAAACGGTAAGCATGCAATCTTTGTTGGCAAGCTTGTTTTGAATATGGAATAGGGTAGAGGATTTATTTCTTATTCGAAATAAAAGGTAAGTACAATCATCTTAGAGCGTGCTTCTTTCACCGAGTTGGTGTAAGGAAGCATGCTTTTATTTTCTAAGTGATTGGCATGTTTATCGTCAAGCGTATTCATCAAACTGAATAGAAATTTTAATTCTGGGCGCAGTTTAAAGAATGGAAGATAAAAATCGCAGCCAGCACCAATCTCCATAAAGGTGTCGTATTTCTTTAAGCGCAGATAATCGTTGCTTTTGCTGTTGATGTTTAGCATTGGATTCAGACCAAGCATCAAATAAGGACGATGATTGTTGAATCGTGGAGCTGCAAATATTATATCGAAGGCAGTTGAAACATAAGCTGTTTTTAACAGCTGATGACGTTCCAAAGTTTTTCCATCTGTGTCTTGTTCATTAAAATTGTGAAAGGTAATGTGTCGGCTGCCGAAATACATTGCAGGAGCCACTCTTAATTGCAAATGCTCTGTTAGTCTTATTTCGCCCAATACACCTACATGAAAACCAGCGTCATAGCGGTCTTGATCGGCTGATATTAGCACACTACTTTGTGTCCCGTCTTCTTTTGTTATTGTTTGTTGTCCCACGTTGAGCAGTTCAAGGTCTTGCACATGTCCGCCTACAAGCACTCCAAAGTGAAACTGACGCAAGTCGGTATATGGTCTGTTTTCCACTGTTCTCTCCTGTGCCATAGCATTTGTCATGGCAATAATCATGCTTATTATAATGAGACTTATTTTTTTCATACTATCAATATAACGCAGAAATTATTATTTTATTTTTCTCTTTCCTCTGTTACTTGAATGATATAAACGTGCTTTGTTTGTGTAAACATGTTGTTTTCCAGGTGTAAGTATGTTGTTTCTGAGTGCTAAGTATCATACTAACGTAGTATTACTATATGTTTTGTAATATAACAAAAAAGCGGGGTTGAATATCAACTCCGCTCTGTTTCTTATTTATCCAGTGATTTACTCTGGAAGGCTGATTGCCTCGTTAGGGCAAACACTTGCGCAAGTACCACACTCTGTGCAAGCATCTGGATCAATTGAATACTTGTCGCCCTCAGAGATAGCACCTGATGGACACTCGTCAATACATGTACCGCAAGCGATGCAGTCGTCACCAATTACGTAAGCCATAATGATTTAATGTTTTATTGTTAATAATATTTTTGTATCTTCTGTATTACGGCAGGTATCTTAATACCTACTTTTGTACTCTGCAAAGATAGTGATTTCTTTCGAAATACCTACTATTAGGTATCTATTTTTGCAAATATTAAATAATAATGTGTAGTTAAGAGTTAGGAGATAGGAGTTAGGAGATAGGAGTTAGGAGATAGTAGTTAGGAGATAGAAGTTAGGAGATAGGAGTTATCTTCGTAATTCACACTCTTAAAAATAGTATTGTACTCCAATGGAGAGAGTTAGACGTATTGGCCTGTTTCCTTCATTATCGATGCTATACTTGCTTGATGAATAATTATAGTTTTCTTCTTTGTCCATATATATACCAGCAAGGGCACCTAAATTGGCTCCTATGCTTAAATGTTCAGAAAGCTTATAGCCTCCTCCGATTTGTCCCTTTAGTGCAATACCGTTTTCGCCTTGACCAAAGTCTTTTCTCATATATCCTATACATAGATTTCCATCATAGTACCAGCCGTTGTCTTTGGTCTTAATGCCATATATACCAGCTCCAAGGAATAATTCATTTTTTTCTAAACCGATTATGTTTGAGTAGGTTAAGTCAAAGATATAACCATGTTTTTTGTCATAAAGATGAATGTAATTTAAAGAGAGGTCGAGTGTAGATGATGTGTTCTTTTCTATACGTTTTGAATTGTCGTAGATCTTAGAAAAGAGCATTCCTGTACCACAGTTTAGTTTAATGATGTTGTGTGGTTCGGTGGTTACTGTTTCTTCTTGTGCCTTTGCATAAGGCATAATCATAAGCATTGACATAATGCTGATGATGATAACTTTTAGTTGTTTCATTTTTTAAGAGTTTTAGTTTTTTATTTTTCGCGATGCAAAGGTACAAAAAAGGTTGCAACCCAAAAATGGATTGCAACCTTTTTTTATTGTGTATTACGAATTGTAGTGGATAATAATTTATAATTGAATAATTGTTCATCGCACGAAGTGCGACTAATTCAAAAATTAAAATTCGTAATTTGTAATTTACTTCAGCGCCTGCTTAGCTGTTTCGTTGTTAGGATCAATTTCAAGAACCTTGCCCCAGTATGTCTTAGCCTGAGCCTTGTTGTTCTTGAGAGTGTAGTAGTAACCTAAGTAACGATATGCCTCAACAAGACGATCGTTGTCTTTTTCACCAACAGTCTCGTGACCCTTGATGATTTCGATAAGCTTCTCATAGAAAGGCTTAGCAGTACCGAGCTTTGTCTCAGGGTCAATCTCGTAACCGATGTGAGCATTCTGATACATAGCGAAGTCGGCTACTGATGGGAACTTCTCAGCCAGTTCGTTGAATACGCTGATAGCCTTCTCAAGAGCAGCAGTCTTAGCAGCACCTGTCTTCTTGTCAGCGTCAGTGCGATACATGTTTGCGAGGGTGTTGTAGTCAAGAGCTGTAATGTTCTTGAGACCCTTCATATAGGTATCGTATGTTTCAACAGCCTTTTCGATGTTTCCAAGCTCAGTGTAAGCGTTAGCAATGTTCTTGAGAGCATCGTTTCTATCAGACTCGTTGTTCTCGTTAAGCTTAAGGCTCTCGTTGAATGCATCAATAGCTTCCTGATACTGCTTGTTGCCCTGATAAGCATAACCCTTGTAGAGGAAGTCTGATGATGTAATCTTTGTAGAGTCGCTTGCATTCCACAAACGATCAGCAAACTGAATAGCCTCAGTATAACGCTTCAGGTTAGTGAGGTTGAAGAAACTCAAACGGTTCAATGCAGCATTGCGAGCAAACTTGTTGTTACCAAACTGTGATACTGCAAGTGACTTCTCGAAGTCGCCCTTGAGGAAGTTGCACAATGCGTAAGATACGAGCTGGTCGTCCTTCATGTCGTTGAGCTGAACCTTACCGAAGTATTCAATAGCCTTTGTTAGGTTATTTGCACGATAGTAGATATCTGCAGAGATAAGATCAACAGGATAGTCAGGACGCTGCTGACGCAGTTCTTCAAGCTTTGCTACTGCTGATGCTGGACTAACCTTAGAGTTGATCTGTGCATACTTGCGATAACCCTCAGGATTCTTTGGGTCAAAATATATAGCCTGCTCATACCATGATGAAGCCTGACCACCATTGTCCTTGATTACTTCGATATCTCCAGCAAGAACGTAAGCTGGTGCATACTTGCGGTCACGCTGCATAGCTAACTGAACGTATTTGTTAGCATTTAGTGTGTCCTTTACATCAAGGTATGCACGTCCAATTCCAACGAGCACTTCTGCATTCTTCTTGTTGGCCTTGAAGATTGTTTTTACCTGTTCTGCCTTCTCGTCAGCGCTGGCTGTTGAAGTCAGAATCTTGTTTACCTGGTCGATAGCAGCTTTGCTATCGTTCTGAGCCATAGCTGGAACAGAGAGTCCGAGCATTACGGCGCTCATCAAATAATATCTAATATTCTTCATAATTCAATCTCCTTGTTTTTTCTGGATTAAACATTAAATGACTTCTCAAACATTATTAGTGTTTGTTTTGTTGTTTTGACGCATCATTGGTCAAAAGGTTTATTCGCTTACATGAATGTTTCTCACTGTGAGATTTCCGTAGGCAGGTAGCAAACCTGTTTTAAGGATAATCTTTTGTCCACGATCCTGCGAGATAATAAAGTTCGCAAATCCTGTTGGCAATCCCATGTGAGTGTCGTTGAGAAGAATGTAGAGTGTTCTTATCAAAGGATAGTTGGCGTTATAGATATAATACTGATATGGACGCCAGCTGTTTTCAAGTGTAGCCTTTGGCATTGCGCTCACAAGCATTGTTCTAATCTCTTTCTTGAAAGTGAGATTTGTTGAGTCGCGCTTGTCGTTGAGCCAGTTGCTTCCAATGATACCGATAGCTCCTTTGTTTTTCTCAACATACTTTATCACCTCTTCGGTTTTCTGCACGGCAACTACATTCTTGCTGGTAATTGGTTTTCCACCAAGTATAGAGTCTTCGGCAAAATGCACCGTTGATGATTTCGGATTATCGAAAACCAAAGTCAGTTCGCCTATCTTTGATTTTGGGTAAATCTGGTTCCAGTTGGTGATTTTTCCTTCAAGGATTTTCTTTATATCGTTTACACTGATACACGAATCGGTGTTATGGATGTTCTGAATAAGTGCAAGACCATCGTATGCGAACTTAATGGAACGGGGAAATTGCTGACGATCCTTTAGGTTCTGACGTTCTTTTTCTGTGAAATCACGCGATGTGATAGCCATCCACACTTTTCCACTTAACAACTTGTTGATAGCATCAAGCTCGTTAGTGTATTGTGGTGTTACTTTGGCTTGTGGATAAATAAACTGGAAGAGTTCGCGTTCCTCTTCAATAACGGGACTAAAACTTTCGTCAGAAGCGAAAGTAAACGCTCCTGACGAATAAGTATCTGTTCTGCCATCCTTGGGCTTCTTGTTTCCACAAGAAACCCATAGGCTGGTGAATAGTGTTAATCCTACTAATATGTAAGATGTTGTTTTCTTCATTACAAATTACTGCAATTTGAACATTACAGGCACATTGTACTTCACACGTACAGCAGAACCATTCTGCTTACCAGGAGTCCAGCGTGGCATTGATGATACAACGCGAGCTGCCTCACGGTCGAGTGATGGGTCAACAGAACGTACTACGCGTACATCTGTGATAGAACCATCTTTCTCTACAACGAATGATACAATTACACGACCCTGAACACCGTTTTCCTGAGCTACTACTGGGTACTTAACATGGCTTGCGAGGTACTCGAGCAATGCACCGTTTCCACCTGGGAATGATGGCATCTGCTCTACTACATCGAAGACCTTGCTTTCCTCTTCGTGCTTAGGTGGCTCTGGCTGAGCAATTACTTCCTTAGCCTTGAGCACTTCACCATTGACATCATCGTTACCCTTTACATCGAAAGAACCGATGGCTGTCTTGGTTTCCATAATCTGGTCCTGAGTCTTGAGCTCATCTTCAGGCCTAACCTCAGAGTCTTTCTTGATCACTGGGGCTGTAAACTTGATAGAACTCTTAACCTGCTCTACCACTTTTTCAGGCTCTACCTTGACCTGCTTCTGCTTTACTTCAGCCTTCTTTGGCTGCTCAAGCTTTGACAGCTCAACTGCCTGATTCATAGCTGCTCTCTTTGCTGCTTCAGCGTCAGCTGCCTTCTTGATAGTAAGACCAACCTGACAAGCAATAATCAAGCAGACTACAGCAATGATAGAGATAACATTTCGCTTACCTGTGCCCTGACGAAGCTTGTAGGCACCGTAAGCCTGGTTGCGACCGGCAAATACCAGCTCGGTCCACTCACCAGATATCAAATCTATTTTTGACATTTGTTTCTCAATTTAATAGTTAATACTTTCTTCTTGGAGATTAATCAACACTGATGCCCTTGCTCTTGAGAAGCTTAGCATCGTCTGGAGAAATCTTATCAAGAACGTACTTACCTACACTGCAAATCTGCATCTCATCGAGAGCGTCTATTACATTCTTATATGTAGCCTTGTTGGTTGCCTTGATGATGATTGTCATTGTCTGAATCTTCTGACCATCAATTTCACCAGCCTTGATCTTCTTCAACTCGTTCTGATAAGTTGTATCAGCCATCTGCTCCTTGTCCTTGCGGGCATCAAGAGCTGCCTTAGCCTTCATTACCTGAAGGATTGGCTGTGTCTGATCCTCAGTAACGTGTGTCATGAACACCTTGCGAATACCATTCTTACCCCATGTTGTTTCCTTGAGGCATTTTGGATCATCGTACTTAGGAAGTCCTTCTACGTAGAAGATCTTGTTGTTGTCAGCTACATAAACAGTAATAGTATAAGAAGCCTTTGTGGCTGTTTGCTGATCCTTAGTGAGATTCTTATCGTTACTTGGCATACTCAACTCCATAGACTGTGGTTTAGCCAAAGAAGTACAGAGCATGAAGAAGGTGATAAGAAGCATCATCATATCAACCATAGGTGTAAAGTCTACACGAACGTTGATTTTCTTTTGCTTACTTGTATTTTTCTTTGCCATGTTTAATCCTCCGAACCTGTTTTAAGATTGGTGATAAGATAGTAACGGTTCTCACTCATGTCCTGAAGCTCTGACATTACCTTCTTGATGCGCTCATAAGGTGTAGCAGCGTCAGCCTTAATAGCGATAGTCATATCGCTGTTGATAGCTTTAGCCTTTGTTACCCAAAGCTGGAACTCGCTCTTTCCACCGTTGATAGAGTCGAGAGGCACACCTGCATCCTTGCTGGTGATAACTTCTGTCATCTTCTCCTGTGGGAGGTCGAGATAACCCTTGAGGCTCTTGAAAGGAATACCCCACAGAGGGTCTGTCTGGAACTTCTTCATTTCTGCGGCATTCAGACCAAGGTTTGCTTCATCGTTCATGTCCTGAATCAATGTCAGCATGTTGTTCTGATTGTCCATTCCCATGAACACCTTGCCTTCGTTGTTGACAATGATGTTCAGCACGTTCTGTTCCGGCACTTTAATCTCCGATACAGACGATGGCTGGTTAACTTTTACAGGCTCATTCTTTACGAATGTTGATGTCAACATAAAGAATGTAAGCAAAAGCACCATCACGTCCGACATTGGAGTCATGTCGATCCATACGTCACTTTTCTTAATTTTTAACTTACCCATAACTGAATAACTTTTAAAGGGTTAGCAAAAATTAAGCTTCTGGGTGCTTGTCTTCGAATGTATGAGCGATTGTGTAACCGATTTCGTCCATTGCGAAAGTAAGCTTATCGATCTTGTTGGTGAAGTAGTTGTAAGAAACTACAGATACCCAAGATGTAGCAATACCAGAAGCAGTATTAACGAGGGCCTCAGAGATACCAGTAGAAAGTGCCATAGAGTCAGCACCACCACCAGCAGCAAGAGCTGCGAATGAACGGATCATACC
>DGRY01000187.1:246-2528 GCA_002391185.1 Prevotella sp. UBA4376 | reverse complement strand
GAACTGATGCAGATTGCAAAAGACTTGCTAACAGATTGTTCAGCAGAAGCTGGTTGTGAATCATTTGAAGAAACAGACAACGGTATAATTGCCTATGCACAACAGGAAGTATGGGACAAGGAAGAAATGGATTCACAAATAGAATCATTTCCTCTTGACGACACAAAAATTACTTACACTATAGAGGAAGCCGAGGACAAAGACTGGAATCAATGTTGGGAAGACGAAGGCTTTGATCCCATTACTGTTGACAACAAGATTGTTATCTATGACGCCAAGCACACAACGCTTGACGAGCTATGCTCATTCACCGACAAGGCACCTATAGCAATAGCTATTGACGCAAAACTGGCATTTGGAACGGGTACACACCAAACCACACGCATGATTGTCTCTACCCTCCTTCATAGCGACATAGAAGGAAAACGCGTCCTCGACTGTGGATGCGGAACAGGAATACTGGGCATCACAGCATCAAAACTTGGTGCACAGGAAGTTGTTGGTTACGATATTGATGAATGGAGCGTAGAAAACACGCGTCACAATGCCGAAATAAACAAGGTAGAAAACATGGACGTTCTTCATGGCGACAGCACAGTACTGAATCATATCAGCGGCGTCTTCGATATTGTTTTGGCAAATATCAACCGCAACATTCTCCTTCAAGACATGCATCAATTCCGTGATGTTATGGCAGGAAATTCTAAACTCATCCTAAGCGGATTCTACGAAGAGGATGTTCCTCTCCTACTGGAAAAAGCAAAAGAACTGGGACTTGAGGAATACGGACGCAAAACAGACACAAACTGGTGCTGCCTTGCTCTTACAACTACTCACTATCACACCTGCCGATAACCTACCACTCGTTATCCTGATTACCGATAGTGAGCTTCTTTAAGTCGTAATAACTACCATTATAAATATTGAAATCGACATATCCCTTCACCCCGGGGAGCTTGCCGGCATCAGTATGTTGCCAGAACTTCCATTCACCCTGATATTCCACCTTCTTAACATAATAATGAGCTATCCAATAAGGATAGTCATCAAAAACAGGTGCATTGAGATAATTCTGCTTAAACTTATAATAGGTATAAATGATTGGTTTTACATGATACTTATCTTCAACTATATGTAACCATGTAAGCACATCGCGCTGAAAATCTTCTACCGACTGGTCTTTCTTCTTATGTTCAATATCCAATACTGGAGGTAAATCACCATCCTGTAGATGAACTTTTTTCAAAAACCAATAAGCCTGCTCACGAGCCGACGACTTATTTGTCCAAAAATGATAAGCACCACGAATAAAACCATATTCACGGGCATTCTCAAAATTGTCATAGAATGTATCATCTAAACGTGAAGCCCCCTCCGTACTCTTCATAATTATGAAACGTATCGGACAGCCTTCTATCATACCGTTTTGCAATTCATCCCAATCGATTTTGCCTTGATAATGACTAATGTCAATACCATGAATTTCATAACCCTCTGGATATTTGGCATCACCATAAAGAGCGCGCCAGCGAAAGCCCATAGGACCAACAAAGAAATAATAGAACAACCACACATACAAAGCGATGATGCCCGCTCCACCAATCCAAAGAGCCAAACGGTTCTTTTTATAGAAATTAAAAAAAGAAGAATGACGGGAACCACGCGAACCACGACTTGCTTTCTTCCGATGATAATTATTGGAAGAACTGCTCTTTCGTGAATAGCGTTTTGTTCCCGTCATTTATTTAGATCTAATTAATTACTTAGCTTGTTCCAAAGCCAATGTACGTGTTGTCTGGTCGCAAACAGCAGCAGGACCCCAGTACTGGATAGGACCTGGATAGATGTAACCAGTTTCAACAGCAAGACGATCGCGCATAGCTTCCCATGCCTTGAAAGGAGCACCATCAAGCTCAACAAGAGCCTTACGGATAACTGGCTTCATCTCGCCATTACGCTTCTCCATGTTCATCATCATAGTGATTGGCACACCACCTGCCTGCCAGTTGTCAGCTACGTCAGTTGTGTTCTTAACGATAGCCATGTAACCTGTCTTGCCATTAGCAATCAGCTGAGCTGCTGATGTACCAAGAGCATAGCAGTAATCTGCATCAAAGTTAGAAGGAGCTGCGCAACGACCCTCGTAACCGAAGAAGTGATGCAAAGCAGAGAACTTACCAACATACTTACCCTCACTCTTCATCTGTTCAAGCTTCTGACCAACCATAGTTGACAACAACTTCTCTGTCTCGATCAAAGATACCTGTACGTTTCCGTGTGGG
>DGRY01000187.1:0-193 GCA_002391185.1 Prevotella sp. UBA4376 | reverse complement strand
TGTGGGTCACGATCAAGAGCCAACTGACGAGCAACGCCTGTAGGCAGAGAGTTGAATACAGCGAGATTCTCAGCTGTGAGGTGAGACTTAGCGAAGTCGATAGTCTCTGTACGACCAAGGTTCTTTGCTTCTGGCAATGCCAAAACATCGTTCAACTGAGCGATAAGCTTCTTGATAGCAGGAATAAACTCGA
>DGRY01000095.1 GCA_002391185.1 Prevotella sp. UBA4376 | reverse complement strand
CTTTGAAGATGTTTTCTCGGTTTTTCTTCATAATTATTCAAGCAAGAAACTCAAGCTGTTGGTACTCCCTTCCCCACTGGGGAGGGAAGGGGAGAGGCTACTATGCGCAATAAGCGCAAAGGATATCAACCGATTTTTTTGACCACGAATCTATCGAATCTGACGAGTTTTTTTGCGGCAATGTATATTCGCTTTAGGGTAGTGGTTTTTTATCAAAATAGCATTATTTGTATGGAAGTATATAGTTGTTTTTGTTTAAAAATGTATCATTTCGTGTTGTTCGAATTATTATTTTTTAAGTTTTGAGGTGTTTTTGATTTTGTTGTATGTTACAAATAGTTTAGAATTTGTAACATCTCACTAATTTGAAACGTTTATTAACCACTTCGTGTTGCTTATTATATATTTTTGCGATTGTCAATGTAATACCATGTCAATGTTTACATTAATACTATATTTTTTTAACCAAATTGGCTTATATGAAGTACTTAAAATCCATGAAAAAGCCGTTATTATTACTATTCCTGTTCTGTTTAGTTCCACTTGGAATATCGGCTCAGAGCATTATAAAGGGATTAGTAAAAGATGTTACTGGTGAACCGATTATCGGAGCAACGGTACGTGTAGTTGGTACCCAAGCAGGTACAGTTACTGATTTGGATGGTAAATTTAGCATTCAAGCTTCGACCAACTCATCAATTCGTGTCTCTTATGTAGGCTATGTTACACAAACTGTAGCTTTAGAGGGGAGAAACAACATCACGGTAACCTTGAAGGAAGACAATAATACATTGAATGATGTTGTTGTCATTGGTTATGGTGTTCAGAAGAAGAGTGACCTGACTGGTGCTGTTGCATCACTCAAGGGTGATGAAATCAAAAATCTTTCTACAACAGATGCAGGTGCTGCTCTTCAAGGTAAAGTAGGTGGTGTGCAAATTATTAATAGTGGTTCACCAGGTGCTGGAGCTGAAATTCGTGTACGTGGTTATTCTTCTAACTCAGGAAATCTTAGCCCATTGTTGATAGTTGATGGTTTGAAAGTTGATAACATCCAGTATCTTGACCCTTCTTTGATCGAGTCTATGGAGATTCTTAAAGATGCAGCTTCAGCTGCTATCTATGGTGCTCAGGCTGGTAATGGTGTCGTATTGATTACTACAAAGAATGGCTCAAAGGGACAGGCAAGAGTTACTTATTCTTTCAAGGCGGCAAGTCAGTCTCTTGGTAAGAAAGCTGAACTGTTTAATGCAAAAGACTATATTGATTATCAGAGCTATCTTGGATATATCAATGAGGACTTGTTGAATTCTATTAACTACAAAGGTCAAGATACAGACTGGTATGACGAAGTGTTTGGTAATAGTTGGAGTTTCCAGCACAATCTTTCTGTAGAAGGTGGTAACGAAAAGGGACACTTTATTGCAAGTCTTGGCTTGGTAGATAATGATGGTATCGTGAGAGGTGATAAGGATACTTATAAGCGTTTCACAGGTCAAGTAAATGCAGACTATCGTTTCACAAAGTGGTTGAAGGTTTCAAGCAATACTTCTGTTGAAAAGTGGAAGAGAAGAGCCGTAGGTAATGGTTATCAGTCATTCCTTAACTCTGTTGTTTCCATAGATCCTCTTACTGCTCCTTATGTTTATTCTGTTGATGATATGGGTAAGAATATGGGTGGCCGTTGGACATATGGAACTCATTGGTCAAAGCATGGATTCGTAATGACTCCTCCTGAATATACTGATGAACATCCAGTATGGTATGGTACTTCTAAATTAGAAGAAGATGCTACAGGTAATCCGCTTGCTATGCGTGATCGTCTTAATGCAATAAACGAAGGCGTAAATGTTCGTGGTGTTATTTCTGCTGATATCACTCCTGTTTCTTGGTTGACTTATACTTCACGTTTGGGTTATCGCATTTCTCAGGGTAATGGTCATGACTATAGTACACCATGGTATTTGTCTTCAATGGCAAACAGCAGTTCTTACAGTATTTCTGCAAATACAGATGCAAGTCTGTACTATCAGTGGGAAAACTTCATCAATTTCAATAAGGATTTTGGTAAGCATAGTGTTGGTGCTATGGTTGGTATGTCATTTACCAAGAATCACTGGGATAATACAAAGGCTAGTTCTTCTGACGCTGTTGTTGAACCTTCTGATGCTGATCCAGAAGGAAAGTCTGGTGAAATTTTAAAGCGTCATGGAGCAGAAGGCTTCCGTTATATAGATTGCTTGAATGATAATGGTATTGCTCATTTGAAGGCAAATAATTTACCAGGTGATGCAACTGAGCTATCATATTTCGGTCGTTTGTCTTATTCATATGACAGCCGTTATTTCTTCCAATTCAATATCCGTCGTGATGCGTTTGATTCATCTAAGTTGATGGCTGACAAGCGTTGGGGTACCTTCCCATCTTTATCTGCAGGTTGGGCTATCAGTAATGAAAAGTTCTTCAAGGATGCTATAAATAGCGAGACTGTATCTTTCCTCAAGATACGTGCTTCTTGGGGACGTAACGGTAATGTTAATGTCTTGTCAGGTTATAAGTATAAACCAACAATATCTATTGGTGGATACTATTTCTTTGGTGATCAGCCTTCAACAGGTGCGGCTCCTAGTGCTTTAGCTAATCCTGATTTGACATGGGAAACATCAGAACAGGTTGACTTAGGTTTTGATGCTCGTTTCTTCAATGATCGTTTGACTCTTAGCTTCGACTGGTATCGTAAACTAACGAAAGATCTTTTAGTTGATGCTCCTCCACTTCCTGAAGTTGGTTTTGATAAAGTAACAGTAAACTCTGGTGAGGTGCTTAATACAGGTATTGACTTAGAACTTGGATGGCGTGATCATATCGGTGATTTGAAATATAGTGTGAATACTAACATTTCAACTCTTAAGAACGAAGTTAAGAAGGTAAACTCACTCCTTGCTCGTTATGATGTAAAGGGTATTGATGGTTTCAACAATAAACTTGCTCCTACTTTTGAGGCAGGTCATACCATTTGGTACTTCCGTGGTTGGAAATATGCTGGTGTAAATACAGAAACTGGTAAAGCACAGTATTATGATATCAATGGTAATATAACAGAGGCTCCAACTGATGATGACAAGATGGATCTTGGTGCTGCTATTCCTAAGTTTACATACGGTATCACTCTTAACCTTGAGTATAAAGGATTTGACTTAACGGTATTTGGTACAGGTGCTGCTGGTAATAAGATTTATAACTTGATGGTATCAGCTGACCGTCCACGTATCAATGGTATAAATACCTACTGGAAAGATTCTTGGAAGCAGCCAGGCGATAATTCTAAGTATCCTAATATGAAGTCTGTTGCTAATGACTGGACATTCTTCAGTTCAGATGCAGCTATTTTCAATGGTTCATACTTTAAGTTCAAGCAGATTCAGCTTGGTTATACTATACCTTCTAAATTAACAAGAAAGTTCCTGGTTAACCAACTTCGTTTCTCTGTTTCTCTTGATGATTTCTTCACAATCACAAGCTATCCTGGTGCAGACCCAGAAACATCTTCTCTTAACAGTGGTGCTTCTCGTGGTTTTGATAATGGTAACTATCCTACATCTAAGAAGATTGTCTTTGGTGTTAATGTCGCTTTCTAATACATAAAAAGATAACAATGAAAAAAATATATTATCCAATGCTTGCACTTGCTGCGGGCGTAACATTTACTTCTTGTGAAAGTCAACTTGATATTCCGCAGAAGGCTACCGTTACAGTTTCTACATTCTATGAGAATGACGAAGACTGTGAGCAGGCTTTGACTTCTGCTTATGAAGGCTTTGCACTATATACTGAGAGTCGCGGTAATGGTGAAGGTCCTGGTATCTATACACCAGCAAAAGTTTTGGCAAACCATCCTGGTGATGATGTAAATTATGGTGGTGGTAACTATGGTGACCATGAATTTGGTGGTTCTGTAGATGAGTTCCGCTATAAGCATACTCCAGAAGCAATAGATTTCCATTATAAGTTCCTTTATTTCTCTATTTATAGATGTAATCTTTTGTTGGATAATTACCCAAATCCTTCAACTCCTTTCCAAAAGCAGGCTGTAGCAGAGGCAAGAGTTCTTCGTGCTTATAATTTCTTCCTTTTAGCATGTTATTGGGGACAACCACCATTTATTGATCATGTGATTGATAGAGCTGCTCAGCCTACTAATAGTGAAATGACTCAGAAACAATATTTCGAGTGGGTTGCAAAGGAGTGTGAAACTGCTTTGAATGATCTGACAGAACGTAAAAGTAAAAACGATAAGGAGGGGGCCTATCGTGTAACCAAGGGCTTTGCTAATGCTTTGGCTGGTAAGGCTTATATGTTTGCTGGTCAGTTTGATAAAGCTAAGACTGCTTTATTCAGGGTTATTGAATCAGGTAAGTATGAACTTGTTCCTGGTGATCAGTTCGCAAATCTATTCCATGTAGAGGGTGATGGCTCTCCTGAAAAAATATTTGAAGTTAACTTTAAATACAATAAGTCTACTGATTGGTGGGGTGGTGTAGGTATTCATTCAACATGGATGGAGGCAAACTGCTTCAACTGGCGTGCTGGTAACTTTAAAGAGAATCCAAATAAGAAGTATTGTGGCATTGATGGTTGGGGGTCTATCGGTATTCCAGAATGGTATGGTAAGGCTTTTGCTATTAATGACAACGGTGGCGAAGATGTTGACTACAAGTCTGATCGTTTCAAGGCTTCTATAATGCATATTGATGATGCTATTTATGCGACATCAGGAATTGCCGGTATGGAGTACCAAAATGAAGAACTTAACAATATGTCTCTTGAAGCAAAAAAAGCATCAAAGCAGATAGGTATCTCTGATCCTGTTCAAGGTCTTTATGGTCAGTCTTTCTATCTTCCATTCAAGATGATCATGCGTGCAAGTGATTGCAATGATGGTGGTCAGCATGGTGATAATGGACGTCTCAATAACGTTATCGTAATGCGTTATGCTGAAGTCTTGTTGAATTATGCAGAGTGTTGTATTCGTACTAACGAGCCAGAAAAGGCGCTTCCAATTATTCAGGAAATACAGACTCGTGCAGGTTCTAAGACTCATGCTACAGTTGCTGATATGAGTACTCTTATTAAAGAGAAGTCTTTCGAACTTTGGTTTGAGGGTTGCCGTTATCAAGATATTATGCGTTGGAACGAAGATCCTGTAACTAAGAACCTTCCAGAAGTAGTTGCTGCCATTGAACATCTAAAGGCTGCTGGTTCTGCTGTTCCTCATCTTTTTGATAAGTTATTCCGTCCTGTAAAATCTGGTGAACAGCCTGTTTGGGAGCATGGTTCAGAGGCAAATAGTCGTTTCTATATCATTCATACTCATGAAGCTAAAGATGCGGGTTTTGAAGTTGGATGGTCTGAAAAATGTCGTTTGTTCCCTTATCCACGACTTGTTACAGAAAACAATCCTAACATAGTTCAGAATACAGGTTGGGAATAGTTTGAACCAGAATATGAAATAAATCGGAATCCTTTCCGTTTATATTATTAGTGTAATAGATAATTAACGTTGAAAGGTGCTGTGTTTTAAGAAAGCACAGTGCCTTTCTTCTTTTTCTCTGATGTGTAATTGCGAATTGGGACAATGTCTCTTTCGGCAAATAAAAGTGGCTTAAATGAAGAATAACAATTTGATTGACAGGTATGGGCAGCAAACCTTAACGGTATTATTTGCTGTTGCTGTGTTTTTTATTTGGCAGATGCGTTTGCCCTTCTTGATGTTGGCAAGGGAGCAGTCGCAGCTGTTTTTGTGGAATGGTGAGTATTTCATGGAACGGCTTTTGGTGCCAGGAGGTTTTGCTCAATATTTAAGTGAATTTATAGTTCAGTTCTTTATCAATCCCGTATATGGTGCTGTTTGGTATGTTGTTTTGTTAGTTGGTGCTCAATTACTCACATGGAACCTTTTCCCTAAGGAGAAAATAGCGCACAAAGGCAGATTATATCAATGGATGCTTTTTCTTTTAAGTTTTGTCCCATCGCTCATTCTTTGGTATTTAGCCTGTAGGGTTGATGTGATGATGACGCTTGTGGTTGCTGTTATATTGGTGTTGGCATTGATGAATATTCTGCCATCGAAGCCAAAATCAGCTTTGAAGGTATCTGTTGTAATTTTACCATTAGGCTATTGGATTGTTGGTTCGATAGTAGTTTTATTGCCAATCTACCTACTTCGTTATTATTGGAGTGATAGTAGTAAATTGACTGTATTTTCGTCTGTATTAGGTTTGTTGGTGTGGTTGAGTTTCTGCATAGTTGGTAGCTCATGGATAGCTCCTTATTCTCTGAAGAAACTTGTTCTTGGAGTTGATTACACCACAGAGGCATATATGGTGGGCAGTTATGAAGAAATGGAATGTGATATGTATGTGCGTTCGGGGCAATGGCAAAAAGTGCTTACACATTGTGAAAAAAATGCTTATAACTCGCTTGCTATTCAGAATGCTGTTATGTTGGCAAAGTTTAAATTGCAGGAGATAGACAATGCAGAGCTTAGTTCTTCGCTTTCTTTTGAAAAACAATCAATGAAAAATCAAGTTACAGCATTTCTACAGAGTGAGGTGACTTTGCAAATTGGTATGATAAATATATCGCAGCGAGCAGCTTTTGAGGCAATGGAAGCTGCACGAAATTGTAATAAGAGTGGACGAGCACTTTATCGTTTAGTGTTGACAAATCTGATTACAGGGCAGTATGATGTAGCTTTGAAATATATTTCAATCCTTGAACATACATTATTTTATCGTAGTAGGGTGCAGGAAATGAAAGAGCTGGCTCTTCATCCACATCGTTTGAAGAATGTGCCATATTTCCGTGTGTTGATGGATATCCATAACAAAACTACTGATCACTTTTTCTTTTAAAACTTAGGATACATGAAATTAAAAATATATTACCTGATTTTACTTTGTTGTTTGTTTGCAGCTTGTACTTCACAACCCAATAATGTGAAATATGAAAAACTGCAGCCAAAGATATTTCCTGATTATGTGGGAGTGACCGTGCCTGTTGATATTGCTCCGCTTGATTTTGCAATGGCAAATGAGGCATATACAACAGTGGATGTTGTTGTAACAGGTTCAAAGGGTGGGGCACTTCATGTTAATGGTGAATATGCTGATTTTGATATTAAGTCATGGCATGCTTTGTTGAAACAGAACAAGGGTGGTAAACTTATTGTTCGTGTATGTGCTGAGAAAGATGGCGAATGGACTGGCTTCCGAGATTTTACCATTGATGTGAGCAATGATGAACTTGGTGAATGGGGCTTGACCTATCGACGTATTGCTCCAAGCTATGAGCTATATAGTAGTATGGGACTTTATCAGCGTGATTTAAGTAACTTTGATGAAACCGAGTTGCTTGTTAACTCACGTACATCAAGACAGTGTATTAATTGTCATACAGCTAATAAGACAAGTAACAGACAATATGTGTTCCATGTGCGTGGCGAACATGGTGCTACAGGTATCTCTACTAACGGGAAAATAGAACTCTTGCAAGCCAAGAATGAAGAGTTGGGCGGTTCAATGGTTTATCCATATTGGCATCCAGGAGGACGATATTGTGCATTCTCAACCAATAAGACATCACAGATGTTTCATAGTAAGTTGAATAAGAGAATAGAGGTGTTTGATACAGGTTCTGATGTGTTTGTATATGATACAAAGAATCACACTATTCTGCGTGACACTTTGATAATGAAGAAATATTGGGCAGAGAACACACCAGCTTTTTCACCAGATGGGAAGTGGCTTTATTTCACTACAGCTAAGCGTCAGGTTTTTCCTGATAATTATAATAAAGAAAAATATAGCTTGTGCCGTGTTTCTTTTGATGAGAAGACTGGGCGCTTAGGACAGAAGGTTGATACACTTATCAATGCTGATCAAACAGGAAAGAGTGTTACATGGCCTCGCCTTTCATACGATGGTAAGTATTTGATGTACACTCAAATTGATTACGGGTATTTCTCAATATGGCATCCTGAAGCAGATTTGTGGATGCTGGATTTAAAGACTATGGAAACTCGTGCTATTACCGAGGCAAATAGTAAGCGTTGTGAAAGTTTTCATAACTGGAGTACCAACAGCCGTTGGTTCTTGTTCACCAGTCGTCGTGATGATGGATTATATACAAAAGTGTACTTTTCTCATGTAGATGCTCATGGAAAGGTGTCAAAGCCTTTCTTGTTGCCTCAGCGCAATCCTCGTGAATACTATCGCATGTTGATGTATTCGTATAATACTCCTGATTTCGTTGCTGCGCCAATAAAAGCCAATCCTCGTGAATTGGGACAGGCTATAGAGGGGGATAAGAGAAGAGAAATTGGAATTAGGAATTAGGAATGTGGAATTTTGAATTAGTTGCACTACGTGCAATTAGTAATGGTTTCTATCTTCGCAAGCAAGTGAAAATACTCTGTATTATTCTCTTAATATAAAAGAAAATAAAGACTATTAAAAAGAAGCCTCTCCCAACCTCCCCAAAAGGGAAGGAGAATTAACAGCTTGAGTTTCTTGCTTGAATAATTATGAAGAAGAACCGAGAAAACATCTCTATGCGCGCTTTACGCTAAATGATAAATGAAA
>DGRY01000151.1 GCA_002391185.1 Prevotella sp. UBA4376 | reverse complement strand
TGAAATCAAGGATCATAAGTTCTCTCTGAGAGCTACTTTGCGTAGAGGAGATGAACTGAGTGATGAGCAGAAGAAACTCACTGCACACTCGGGAGGAACCAATTACTGGGTTGACTTTGACTGGGATACCGATAAGGTGAGCTTTGCTGAGATATTGGAAACAGTGGGCGAGTTGCCTATTCCTCCATATCTTAATCGTGAAACTCAGGAGAGCGACAAGACGACCTATCAGACAGTGTATAGCAAGATAAAGGGTAGTGTGGCTGCTCCAACAGCAGGATTGCATTTTACCGATGAGGTGCTTGAAGCTCTTGACAGGCATGGAGTTACCCGTGATGAGGTTACTCTGCATGTTGGTGCTGGAACATTTAAGCCTGTGAAGAGTGAAGAGATTGAGGGGCATGAGATGCACACTGAATATGTTGTTGTGCATCGTCACACCTTTGAACGGCTCTTGGCTAACAATTGTAGTGCTATTGCTGTGGGCACTACCTCGGTGCGCACCCTTGAAAGCCTTTATTATATGGGGGTGTATTTGGAGACTCATCCTGATGCCAACGAAGAAGATTTGCATGTTAACCAGTGGGCTCCTTATGACAATGGTAGGGATGGCAAACTTGCTGAGGGTATCACAGCTATGAGAGCTATACAGAATATACTTGATTATCTTGACAGAAATAATCTTGAGGCGCTACACAGTTCAACACAGATTATCATTGCTCCAGGATATGAATACAAGATAGTGAAGATGCTTGTTACCAATTTCCATCAGCCTCAGAGCACACTGCTATTGTTGGTGAGTGCTTTCCTTAAAGGTGATTGGAAGAAAGTGTATGATTATGCTTTAGCTCATGAGTTCCGTTTCTTGAGCTATGGCGATAGTAATTTATTGATTCCTTAAAAGAAACGAAAATGAAAATAGGTGATAAAGTAAGATTTCTTAGTGAGTCGGGTGGCGGTGTTGTTGCCGGCTTTCAGGGAAACAAGATAGTGTTAGTTGAGGATGAGGATGGTTTTCAGATTCCAACAGCTATCAATGATGTCGTTGTTGTGGAACAGGATGACTATTCCATGGGAAAGATGATATCAGAGAAGATGGAGAAGAAAGAAAAGGCTGATGCTCATGCCAAGACCGAACTGCGTGACGATAGTCGCAGTGTGAAGTCGTTGCTGAGTGATGGTATGGATGATGAAGCCATGTCGTACGAGGCAGATGATTTTGATCCTGCCGACAAGGAGATAACCTTTAGAGCGCCTGTTGAAGAGCGTAGAGGAGGTAATCAGCTGAATGTGTATCTTGCTTTTGTCCCAGTAGATATCAAGGAAGTGACAAATACTCGTTTTGAGGCTTTTCTTGTTAACGACAGCAATTACTATATGCAGTTCACTTATCTTGCTGCTGAGGGTAACAGTTGGAACCTGCGATATCAAGGTGAGGTTGAGCCAAATACCAAACTGTTTATTGAAGAGTTTGGACGTGAGCAGTTGAATGAAATGGGACGTGTTGCTGTTCAGCTCATAGCTTATAAGCGTGATAAGAATTTTACTCTTAAACCAAGTATTGATGCTCAGTTTAGAATTGATCCTGTGAAATTCTATAAGCTTCACACTTTCCAAGAGAATCAGTTCTTTGAAACTCCTGCTTTGTTGTATAACATTGTTGTGAACGATGTGCCTGCAAAGCCATTGGTTATTGATGCAAAGGCTATGAAGAATCAGCTTTTCAAATCGGGTAAAGACGAAAAGAAGGATGCAAAGAAAGATGTTGTGAAGCGCAAGGGTGATGAGGATGTTGAAGTGGTGGATCTTCATGCCGATGAGTTGCTTGATACCACTCAGGGTATGCAGTCGATAGATATTCTTAATTATCAGATGGAGAAGTTCCGTGAGAAGTTGGCTGAGTTTGCCAACAAGAAGGGGCAGAAGATAGTGTTTATTCATGGCAAGGGCGAGGGTGTGCTTCGTCGTGCAATAATAAACGAACTGAATTATCGTTATAAGAAATATACATATCAGGATGCCAGTTTCCAGGAATATGGTTATGGCGCAACACAAGTTACTATCAGATAATTGTTATGAATTACGGATTTATTAAAGTAGCATCGGCAGTTCCATCGGTTAAGGTGGGCGATGTTAAATATAATGTAGAACATATTGAGAGCCTTATTGCTCAGGCAGAAGGGAAAGGTGTGGAGATTATTGTTTTTCCAGAGCTTTCACTCACGGGATATACCTGTCAGGACTTGTTCCGTCAGGAGTTGCTTCTTGATACTGTTGAAAGTGCTGTGATGATGCTGCTTGAGTTCACCCGTAAGCTGGATATTATTTCTATTATTGGTTTACCTGTTGTTGCTGGTGACTTGTTGCTTAATGCGGCTGTGGTTATTCAGCAGGGGAAGGTTTTGGGAGTAGTACCAAAGACCTATCTGCCGAACTATGCTGAGTTTTATGAGAAACGTTGGTTTGCTTCTTCACAAGACCTTCGTGATACCGTTATTCGTTTTGCAGGTCATCAAGTGAATATTTATCCTGATGCGCAGATATTCACTACTGCATCGGGTATTCAGTTTGGTATTGAAATATGTGAAGATGTGTGGGCTCCTGCGCCTCCAAGCAATCGTCTTGCTATTGCTGGTGCTGAGCTTATCTTCAACCTGTCGGCAACAGATGAGTTGATAGGAAAGCATAATTATCTAAAGAGTCTGCTTTCTCAGCAGAGTGCGCGCACCATGACAGGTTATATATATAGTAGTTGTGGTTTTGGCGAGAGCACTCAGGATGTTGTCTATGGCGGTAATGCACTGATATATGAGAATGGCGTGCTGCTTGCTGACTCTGACCGTTTCTCGCTTGAAGAGCAGATGAGTGTAGCACAGATTGATGTTGAGAAACTTCGTTCTGAACGTCGAACAAATTCAACCTATGTTAATGCTCAGCGAAACATAAAGTATTCGCTTATTAATTCGGGAGCTGACATTCATAATATAAATTGTCTGATTCCAGAAAACGAGCGTGAGTTCAAGCTTGAAAGAGAAGTTGACTCTCATCCGTTTATTCCAAAGAGTGAAGATATGGAGGCAAGCTGCGAGGAGATATTCAATATTCAGGTGATGGGGCTGGCAAAGAGAATGGTTCACACTCATTGCAAGAATGTTGTGATAGGTATCAGCGGTGGTTTAGATTCTACATTGGCTCTGCTGGTGTGTGTGAAGACTTTTGACAGGCTGAAGCTCGACCGAAAGGGGATTGTTGGTGTCACCATGCCTGGATTTGGAACTACCGACCGTACATATAACAATGCCATTGATCTTATGAAAGCTTTGGGGGTTACCATTCGTGAGATAAGTATAGCAAAGAGTGTAACTCAGCATTTTGAGGATATTGATCATGATATAAATGTTCATGATGTAACCTATGAGAATGGTCAGGCTCGTGAGCGCACTCAGATTCTTATGGATTTGAGTAATCAGGTGGGCGGTATGGTTATTGGAACAGGCGACCTTAGTGAACTTGCACTGGGATGGGCTACATATAATGGTGACCACATGTCGATGTATGGTGTGAACTGTTCTATTCCAAAAACGCTTATAAAATATCTTGTGCGCTATGTTGCTTCGGCAAGCGATGAGGAAACAAGCAGAATATTGAACGATGTGATAGATACTCCTATCTCGCCAGAGCTTATTCCGGCTGAGGAGGATGGAAGTATAAAGCAGAAGACAGAAGACCTTGTAGGCCCTTATGACCTTCATGACTTCTTCTTGTATTATTTCTTGCGATTTGGTTTCCGTCCACGCAAGATTTTCCTGTTGGCACGAAAGGCTTTCACTCTTGAAGAGTTTGATGATGAAACTATAAAGAAGTGGCTTCGCACTTTCTGTAGGCGTTTCTTCATGCAGCAGTTTAAACGTAGCTGTTTGCCTGACGGTCCAAAGGTGGGTAGTGTGAGCCTGTCACCACGAGGCGACTGGCGTATGCCTTCTGATGCTGTCAGTGATTTGTGGTTGGCAGAATGTGACCAACTTTAATTTAAAAGCACTTTTTTTTACACAATATGCTGCGGCATTTATAATTTTTTATTATATTTGCCGCAGTTTTTTATTTTGTAACATTTAATTGATTATGAAGAATATATTTTTGGCAGCGTTGATGACCATGACAGTCATGGGTGTCAATGCGCAGGAGAAAAAATCCTGGGTTAATAATGTAAAGCTTTCTGGATACGGTATGGTTCAGTATCAGGCAAGTAATCAGGAGGGAAAAGAAAAGAATGATTTCAACCTCCGTATGCTTCGTCTTTCTTTGGATGGTCGCATTCTTGATGATTTCTATTGGAAGGCTCAGATTCAGTTTAATGGTAACACCTCAACATTAGGTTCTTCACCACGTGTTGTTGACCTCTTCGCTGAGTGGCAGAAATATGACGCTTTTCGTGTGAAGATTGGTCAATTCAAGCGTCCATTCACCTTTGAGAACCCTATGCACCCTATTGACCAGGGCTTTATGGGCTATTCACAGAACGTTACTAAGTTGGCAGGTTTCAGCGATCGTGCTGGTGGTCATTCAAGCAATGGTCGTGATATAGGTGTTCAGCTTCAGGGTGATTTCCTTAAAAATGGTAATGGCCGCAACCTTATCCACTATCAGGTAGGTGTTTTCAATGGTCAGGGCATTAATGTTGCTGATGTTGATCAGAGAAAAGACGTTATCGGTGGTGTATGGGTAATGCCTATCGCTGGTATGCGCATTGGCGCTTTCGGTTGGGAAGGTACTTATGCTCGCAAAGGCAGTTGGGATGAAAATGGTGTTGAGAAGACAGGTGTGCGTTCTCTTCCACAGCATCGCTATGCTTTCTCAGGAGAGTATAAGGCCAACGACTGGACATTCCGCACAGAGTATATACACTCAACAGGTTATGCCTTTACAAAGACAATGAACAACACCAACGATGCAGCAAGTACTGATTGTACTGTAAATGATGCTGCAGGCAACAAGGCTGATGGTTTCTATGCTCTTGCCATTGCGCCAGTTGTTAAGAACAAGGTTCATGTTAAGGCTCGTTACGACTTGTATCGTCCACGTGCAGAGTGGGGAACAAGCAAAACTCAGTATGAGATAGGTGCTGACTATCTTTTCCACAAGAATTTCCAGATTAATGTTGAGTATGCTCGTGTTAATGATCGCAGTCTTGCTACTGATCATAACTACAATGTGTTTGATGTAGAGGTTGATTTCCGTTTTTAATATTTCTTACAAATGTAGATGTGAAGTCAATATAGACGAAATATAGAGGCATTATAGATGAAATATAGAGTCAGCAAGCATGTTGTTTGCTGACTTTTTAATTACAAATAGTTACGTGTGTTGAATATGAAAAAAATAGCCTTCAATCAATAAATACTTGATTGAAGGCTATTTGATAATTATATGTCTATAAAGACTATTATTTCAATTTATTTCTTGTCACGAAGTTTTGCCTCGCTGCGCTCAAAGTCACCTGGAAGGTGGAACTGATAGTGACGTTCAAAAGCCTCACCAACCTTGTTGATTTCAAGGAATGTGGTGCCACCACCTTCACCAAAGCTACCGCTGAGGTATGCAATCTTATCCTCGTCCTTAATATATCCTTTTTGGCGGAGCATACGCAAAGCTGCAAAGAACATATACTGTGATGAAACGTGCTCTTTCTGATAGATTGGAATAACACCATAGCTGAGGTTGAGCCAGCGTTGGGTTTTTTCTTTATAACAGATTGCAAGCACAGGAACAGGACCACGGAAAGCAGCCACATTGCGTGCAGTCATACCTGTTTCGCTATCGGTGATGATACCCTTTACACCCAAGCGAACTGTTGAGTCGAACGCTGCGTGTGCCAAAAACTCACGCTGCTCTGGGCAGTCGCTCATTGGTACTTCAATATCGTTTTCGCGAAGTTTGTCTTTTTCTGCCTGCTCGGCAATACGAGCCATGGTCTGAACAGCTTCGAGAGGATATTTACCACTTGCGGTTTCGCCACTAAGCATAAGAGCATCTGTGCGGTAATAGATAGCATTAGCAATATCAGTAACCTCAGCACGGGTAGGGCGAGGATTGTTGATCATTGTGTGTAGCATCTGTGTAGCAACGATAACAGGTTTCTTTTTTACAACACACTTGCGGATAATCTTTCTCTGAATACCAGGGATGCGCTCAATAGGAACTTCAATACCGAGGTCACCACGTGCAATCATGATACCATAGCATGCGTCGATAATCTCATCGATATTGTCAACACCTTCCTGATTCTCTATCTTTGAGATAATCTTAATGTCGCTGTTGTGAGCATCGAGAATATCCTGAACAGCCTTGATATCTTCAGCATTACGTACGAAACTATGGGCGATGAAGTCGATATCAAGTTCGATGGCAAGAAGGATATTCTTTTTGTCCTTCTCGGTGAGTGCAGGAAGATCGATGTGCTCTCCTGGGATGTTAACACTTTTTCTTGCACCTAATTTACCTATGTTCTGAACCTCAGCAACAAGTTCAGAGCCTGTATTCTCGGTAACAAGCATGTCGAGCTCACCATCATCAAAGAGCATGTGATCGTTTACGTGAACGTCCTTGCAGATGTATGGATAGCTAACATTGATAGTGTCGTGAGATGTTTCCTTGTCAGGACAACCATATATTTTTACCTTTTCGCCTATTTTATACTCTATTGGCTCAGGAGTGTTTGTTGTTCTGATTTCTGGTCCCTTGGTATCAATCATAATACCAATGTGTGGAGATACTGCTCTTACGTTATTTACTATCTCTCGAATACCATCTGGAGTGGCATGTGCTGTGTTGATACGCACAACATTCATACCCGCAAAGAATAGTTTACGAATAAAATCCTGATCACAACGACGGTCGCTGATAGATGCAACTATTTTTGTTTGTTTCATACTGCTAATACTTATTTCAGCTGCAAAGGTAATAAAAAGAATGCAAGGTCGTATAAAATTCATCAATGAAATTTGTTTGTTAAAAAATAATTGTTAACTTTGCGGTGGAAGAAAAAGAAATTCCGCTTTATGACACTTATTATAGTCGCTATTTTATTATTAAGTTTTCTACTTATCGCAACAGAGCGGCTAACGAATATAAACAAGGCAGCTGTTGCCGTATTCGCTGGTACCGTGGGATGGGTTCTCTACATTTGTTGGGGAACTGATTTTGTGATGAGTCAACACCCTTCTGGCTATTTTAACTTCCTGCAGGGAGCAGTGGCAACATCAACCGCTGTAAAGCAATATATTGCTAAGAGCATTTTTCTGCCCTATGTGGGTAAAGCCTCTGAGGTTGTGCTTTTTCTTTTAGCCACAATGACTATTGTTGAAGTGCTGTATAATAATGGCTGTTTTGATTTCATAACCCAAATACTGAAAACACGAAACTCAAAGCGTATGCTTTGGACACTTGTTATCATTACTTTCCTTGTTTCTATTAATCTCGACAACCTTACCACAACAGTGATGATGTTAACCATCATGCACGGCATCATTCCAAGTCGACGACAAAGGATGATTCTTGGCTCGGCTATTCTCATTGCTGCAACTGCAGGCGGTACACTAACGGTTATCGGTAATCCCGAGAATCTTGTACTGTGGAATATGGGTGCTGTCACAGCAAGTAATCTTTCTGCAACTCTCCTTGTTCCATGCGTGACAACCTGTGTTGTGTCGGTATTGCTGCTGCAAAGAATGCTTCCCGACAGACTTGATACAGAGTGGATAGTGATGCCATATAGAGGCGACGACACCAATCTAAATGTGTGGCAGCGCTTGCTGATGCTCTTTGTTGGTTTAGGAGGTTTGTGGCTAATACCAACATTGCATGATATTACAAAGTTGAGTCCATTCCTTGGCGCTTTCTGTGTGTTGGCAGTTTTGTGGATAGTAAACGAGATAATAAACCGTAAACTCTTCAACAATGATCAGATGCTTCAAAGACGTGAGTTGCGCGTGATGCAGTATGGCGTTATCCAGATGATGCTTTATGTTATGGGCATGATGTTTGCTGTTGGAGTGGTTCAGGAAACAGGTGCTTTGGAATGGCTGTGGGAAAATGCCTCGATATATATTCACGATTCGTGGTTATGGGGAATTTTGGCAGGATTGCTTTCTACTATTCTGGATAGTTTTGCTACAGCTATAAGTTTCTTCAACTTGAAACAAACCTGTGCTACAGGTGATATATACTATAAGGTTATAGCATATTGTGTTATGGTTGGCAGTAATGTACTGGCTATCGGTAGCATGTCGGGTATTGCTCTTCTAAAGATGGAGCGTATGCACGTAGGATGGTATTTCCGCAATATCGGTTGGCGTGCCCTTTGTGGTGGTATGCTTGGCTTTGTGACACTTGTAGCTTTTGCGATGATATAAAAACACTTTCAATATAACTACAAATATTAGGTAAAAGAACAAATATTATGGGTAGAATTAAGACAATAGGTATTCTCACTTCAGGAGGTGATGCTCCTGGTATGAATGCTGCTATTCGTGCAGTTACTCGTTCAGGAATCTACAATGGCTTTAATATCAAGGCTATTTATCGTGGATATGACGGATTGATCAATAATGAGATAAAAGATTTTACCACAGAGAACGTAAGTGGAATCATTGGTACAGGCGGTACCATATTGAAAACTGCCCGTTCTAAAGAGTTTATGACTCAGGAGGGACGTGACAAGGCTTATGCAAATATGCAGGCTAATGGTATTGATGCTCTTATTGTTATCGGTGGTAATGGTTCGCTAACAGGTGCTATGCAGTTTGGTAGAGACTATGACGTGTGCTGTATAGGTCTTCCTGGAACAATTGATAATGACCTCTATGGAACAGACAACACTATAGGTTACGACACCACAATGAATACAATCATGGATTGTGTAGACCGTATTCGTGATACAGCCCAAAGCCATGAGCGCATATTCTTTGTTGAAGTGATGGGACGTGATGCAGGTTTCCTTGCTCAGAATTCGGCTATCGCAAGTGGAGCAGAGGCAGCTATCATCCCTGAAGACAGCACAGATGTTGACCAGTTGGCTCAGTTCATGGAACGTGGTATTCGTAAATCAAAGAAGAGTTGTATAGTTATTGTTTCTGAAAGTCCTAAGTGTGGTGCTATGTATTATGCCGATCGTGTACATAAGGAATTTCCAGATTACGATGTTCGTGTTTCAATTTTGGGTCACTTACAGCGTGGTGGTAGTCCTTCAGCGCATGATCGTATTTTGGCAAGTCGTACAGGAGTAGGTGCAATTGAGGCTATTATGCAAGGACAGCGTAATGTGATGGTTGGTATACGTAATAATGATATAGTATATGTACCATTCTCTGAGGCTATTCGTAGTGATAAACCATTTGATAAGAAACTAATTCAAGTACTTGATGAGTTAAGTATTTAAGTTTTAGTTTTTTTTCTAAGAATATAAAAAAAGCGGCTCTGAAAAGAGTCGCTTTTTTATTAAAAAGGTATTAAAAAGTGGCTTTTTTACGAATAAATTGTTGCATTAATTTGTAACTTACAATTTTTTGCAGTAAATTTGCCTTTGGCTACATAATAAAAAAGCCCTTGTAAAAGACTGATGAATATTGATTTAATTTGAAAAAGAATATATTTTAATAGTAAAGCTTATGTCACAAATTAATGGGCACATCTCTCAGATTATTGGTCCAGTTATCGATGTCTATTTCGATACAAAAGGCGAAGAACCAGAGAAGGTGCTTCCTAAGATTAATGAGGCTCTAAAGGTAAAAGGACCTACTGGGCAATATTTGGTCATGGAGGTAAAGCAGCATATTGGCGAGGATACTGTGCGCTGTGTTGCTATGGATAACACCGATGGCTTACAGAGAGGATTGGAAGTTATCTCGACAGGTGCACCTATTGTTATGCCTGCAGGTGAGCAGATTAAGGGTCGTATGCTGAATGTAATTGGACAGCCTATTGATGGAATGAGTAACCTGAATATGGAGGGCTCTTATCCTATTCATCGTGAGGCTCCTAAGTTTGAAGATCTTTCTACTCATAAGGAAATGCTCGCTACTGGTATAAAAGTTATTGATCTTCTTGAACCTTATATGAAAGGTGGTAAAATCGGACTTTTTGGTGGTGCTGGTGTAGGAAAGACCGTTCTTATTATGGAGCTTA
>DGRY01000175.1:284-3038 GCA_002391185.1 Prevotella sp. UBA4376 | reverse complement strand
TCCATAGCTGTCACCCATTCTTCAGGAACAGTAACAGGCTGTTGTTTTTCAAAATCGAAAGCAACCATAATGGTTTTACCCTTACATCTGATTTCGCCAGTATCTGCATCTATAAGCTGCTGAATAATAGTAAAGCTCTTGTTTCCTATATGCGTAACAGCAGTCTGCACTTTAACCTTATCGCCTATATGAACAGAAGAAATGAAGTCGGCATCAATATGGGCTACAACCATACTCACATTACCCGTAATACTGCTGCTCCACACACTATTCATATACTCAACATAAGCTGTGTTGTAATACTGAAAATAAATAGTGTTATTTATGTGCCCCTGCATGTCGGCATCAGTATAGCGCAACTGCATAGCAATTTCATGATTGAAAACAACCTCGTTATCTATATTATTCTGCATATCCTAACTTTTAATCCACAAAATAGTTTTTTACTTTCTTGAATACATTATACCATTTGTTATCTTCTTCTGCAGGCTTCTTCGACTGTTGATTTTTTACATGCTGCTTCACAATTCCACCTTGAACAGAAGACTTACCTGCTTCGTTTGCTCTTGTATTCTGTTGCGCATTATTTGCAGCCTTAACAGATGCTGAACGTGTATGATGCTGCGAATGAGCAGAAGAAACTGCATGATATGCCAGTTTATCCACCCTCTCGTTCTTCCGCTCTTTCAAATCATCAATAAAACTATAACCTATCTCAGCAACCTCAAGATCAATCTTAGGCAGATTCAACATTGGATTACCAGGACGGAAAGGAATCTGAGGAGCTTCGCGATACAGCTCCACTTCAACAGTTGCTACACCTTGCGACAATATCCCAATCTCTTTAGCTGCAGCATAGCTAAGATCAATAATTCGTCCACGCGCAAAAGGACCACGGTCAACAACCTCAACAATAACACTCTTATCATTTAGAGGATTGGTTACTTTTAAAAGCGTACCAAAAGGATAAGTGCGATGAGCACATATCAAACTGTCGTGATGAATGCGCACACCACTTGCACCTCGAGTTCCCGTTGCTCTCTTTGAATAAAACGTTGCCTTGCCCCGCTGTTGAGCCAAAAGCGGAGTAAAACTAATCAAAGAGAGAAACAGAATTACTACTCTAAATTTGTATATATTAAAATTAATATGCAAACGCAATTACTTTTTAAATACTTAAATCATTATAATATAATAACTTAAGCAAATTCTTTACGCTGCAAATATATGAAAATAATTTATAACATCCAAATTATTTATCATTTCTTATAAGTTGGAACATCAAACTCAACCACCTTAGATATTGCTTTATTACCCACAAGAACTGTCAAGCAAAAATGCAACTTGCCATTATTCAACCTATTATCTGCCTTAACCATTGAGGTGTAACGAATACCTTTCCCTGCTTCTATCTTCTCTACATGAACGCTTGGCGATACATAAATATGCTTATTACCCGTTAACTCTAAAACAGATGGCTGAACATCAAATGCGGGAGCAGAGCCATTATTATATATCTCAAATATTATCTTGCAGAGTTCACCACGACTGATAGAGCCATTCTCATTGGCATCAACAAAACGAGCATTACGAATCTCAATATGAGGAATATATTTCAATCCTTCGGCAAGATTCTCAACTGAAGACTGCATTGGCATGTTTATAGTAGGCTTAGTAGCTGTATAATCACCATTGTAATCAGAACTGTTGAAATCATAAATTCTATCATCACCACTATTATTAGGATCAAAGCCACTGTCATCTGAAACCTGTGGGGTCACAGAACGCTGTCTTGATGTTCGAGTATCAGCATACACTTCTCGTTCATTCCTACGATCAGATGCATCTCCAACTGCTGCACCAACAACAGCACCGCCAGCCATACCTACTATTGTGCCCACATCAGAGCCATAACGACCGCCAGCAAGTCCACCTATAGCACTACCTAAAACTGCACCCAGCGAAGAACCAGCATAAGCCCCCGCACCAGCATAAGTGTCACAACTACTAATTAGAATAACAGCACTAAGTGCTATAAGCGAATACTTTTTCATAACAGAAATGCTTAATAGTTTATTATACCGCAAATATAAGATAAAAAAGAATACTCTCAAAGGGGAAACTCCCTAATTAAAAAAAGATTTTCCCTAAAAAACAAAAAATCAATATAAATAACTGAAGTTTATTCACTATGCGGCAATTATAAAAAATAAGTATGATACATAGCTATAGTAAATATGATGTTTAATTATAGTAAGTATGATACTTATAACCTAAAAACATAATAGATATTATGCACAAAAAAAGGCTTCCATCCAAAAGGATGAAAGCCATTTTATAATAGGGAGAATAAAAATTACTCTGCCTTTGCTTCCTCAGTTGCAGGAGCCTCTGCTACTGGAGCAGCCTCTTCTGTCTGAGCAGCAGCTGACTTGCGTGAACGACGAGTCTTCTTAGCTGCCTTAGGAGTCTTAGCCATGTTCTCATCGAAGTCAACAAGCTCGATGAAAGCCATTTCAGCTGCGTCACCCTGACGGGTTCCGAGCTTAATTACACGAGTGTAACCGCCTGGACGATCAGCCACCTTTGCAGCAACCTCACCGAAGAGCTCCTTAACTGCATACTTATCCTGCAGATAACGGAATACAACACGACGGCTGTTAGTATCATCCTTCTTACAACGGGTGATAAGAGGTTCTACATATTTCTTAAGGGCCTTAGCCTTTGCGAGAGTCGTAGTGATTCTTTTGTGCA
>DGRY01000175.1:0-171 GCA_002391185.1 Prevotella sp. UBA4376 | reverse complement strand
TTGAATTTCTTGTTATGTCTCATTTTCTTTTAAATTTTTGGATTGGTTAATAATCAATCAGCAAATCGATAATAACATCGAAAATACCCAAGATTATTCCTTATCCAGTTTATACTTTGCTATATCGGTTCCAAACGACAGATTCAGACTCTCGAGCAAATCATCAAGCTC
>DGRY01000143.1 GCA_002391185.1 Prevotella sp. UBA4376 | reverse complement strand
AGAACCCTTGGGCTTAATAGTAGATGTAAAGCTTTGATACTAATCAATAGCAAAATAAAAAGTCTGGAAGAAAACCTTCCAGACTTTTTTATTATATTTTGTTCTTATTTTTCAAATCAAACTTATATAAACGCATTATAAACGCATTATAGAAGCATTATAGAGGTATTATTATAAGCTGCTGTGATAATAATGTAATTTATTTATTAAGAAGCTGGTTTGCTTCGATAGCTGCTTTGGCACCAGAACCTGCAGCAACTATTCCCTGACGATATACAGGGTCGGCAACATCACCGGCAGCAAATACACCTTCTACACTTGTTTTGGTAGAATTGCCCTTGGTTACTATGAATCCCTGAGCATCAAGTTCGAGCTGTCCCTTGAAAATATCGGTATTTGGCTTGTGACCGATTGCAAGAAAGAATCCGTCGATAGGGAGATCATATTCTTTTTCATCGCTTTCTCCTTTACGATATACAACATGAGCACCCTCAACACCATCTTCGCCATATAGACCAAGAGTGTTTGTTTCATATAGAATCTCTATATTTTCTTTTTCTTCAACACGCTTGCGCATTATTTCTGTTGCACGAAGATAAGGTTTGCGTACAATCATATAAACTTTTTTGGCGAGAGAAGAAAGATACATTGCTTCCTCGCAGGCTGTGTCACCACCTCCTACAACAGCTACGGTGCGCTTACGATAGAAGAAACCATCGCATGTGGCACAGGCACTTACACCCTGCCCCTTATACTTATCTTCGTCGGCAAGTCCAAGATATTTTGCGCTTGCTCCTGTAGCAATGATAAGAGTTTCGGTCTCTATCTCGTTGCCACGCTCGTCAACAATATGGAAAGGGCGATTTGAAAGGTCAGCTTTTACAATACTTCCATCACGAACAACTGTGCCAAAGCGTGATGCCTGCTCCTGAAAGTCCATCATCATCTGAGTGCCGTCAACTCCCTGAGGATAACCAGGGAAATTCTCAACGATAGTTGTTGTTGTGAGCTGACCACCTGGCTGAATTCCAGAATAAAGAATAGGGTTCAAACCTGCGCGTCCAGCATATATAGCGGCTGTATATCCAGCAGGACCGCTACCTATAATCAAGGTTTTTACTTTTTCCATTTTACAGTTAGATTTATTATGTTTGTTCAGTATAATTTATTATGCTGTTATATATATTCTACAAAAATAGATATTTTTTTTCTAATAGCTCCAATTCGCCTATTTTTTTTCGTTTAATTGTTTGTTAGTTTATTCTTTTGTATTACTTTTGCAATATAAAGGAAATTAGATTATGAAGGAACAGCAAGCATTAATTTTGAAGTCGCTCACAAAGAGCAATGTTTGGGATATTCAGGAAAACGATGTATTTCGTATGTGGGAAGCATCAGAGAAGGATGCCGACTTGAAAGATAACATGAATCATTATCTTTCTGTACTCAAATCTGCATTTGATATAGAAGAAATAAAGATTGATAAACCTGAAGTTATCCGTAAATATGAGGATCGTGGATTTAAATGTAGCTCTGTTCGTGTGAATGGTCAAACAGTAAAGTGGGCGGTGAAGAAAAAGCCTATTATGCGTGTTACAGACCTTACATACGAGAACATACGCCATATATCAGCAGCAAAGCTTATTGAAGTTCTCGACCGCAATTTTGGTGGAGGATGGGAATCTCTTTCTCAGAGCATACAAGATATTATCGAGAGTGGTTTCGATATTTCTACAACAACTCTTCCTGCTGACCGTCTTCACAAGCCAGGTGGACTTTATGAGAAGAAACTTGCCGATGGATTTGAGGTTCTTGAAATCTCTAAAGGTTCATGGATAGAGGCAATCTTTGCCAAGGAAAAACCACTCGTGGCAACAAAGAAGATGAAGTTTGATGTTGATGATGATATTGACAGCGATAATATTGATGATAGTGACGAGGATCTTCCAGAGATTGAGGACAGCTACAAAAATCATGATGATGACGATGATGATGCCTTTGACGAGGATAAACTCACAGAAGAGAGTTATCGCACTAACTTTGATGAAGACTCAGATGATTTGAACCTCGAAGCAGCTGATCTTTCTGATGATGATGACTTTTAAACGAGATCAAATATGTAGTTCTGATATTTTTTGAAGATTATTATATTAAGCCAGCTAACATTATTTGTTTGCTGGCTTCTTCGTAAAAATAGGTATATAAAAAAAGAAAGTAACTATCTTCTCAGATTGTTACTTTCTATAATTTATTCGCATTAAACATTTCACGTTACTGTATTTGTAACGGTCGCTAATGTACGACTTTTTATTTAATTTGCGAAGAATTCATTTGAAAACTTTACGTTATTTAACAAAAACTATTTTTTTACCGTCTTTTACTACGATTCCCTTGTAGTTTCTGCTTATTTTTTGACCCGCAATATTATATGTATTGTTGTCATTCTGCACAGTTTTTTTGTCAGATAATACCTGCACATTCTCTATTCCTGTTCCGTTAGTAACAGTTATACTTGTCTTTGCAAGGATATACTTTTCTTCGAGATACAATTTCTTTTGCTCATCTAATCCAACCTCATTACTTGTTGTAATCCAAATGTTATATGTACCAGTATATTTTGGCGTGAAATTAAGTGTTATTTCATCATTTGCTCCTTGAGCAAGTTCCACACCAATCTGGTCTGCTGCTTCTGCAGGAATTTGAGTTACTCTACCTGCAAAAAGGAAGATTGGACCACGGTATTCTTGATTGTTGGCTGTTACTTTAATGTCAACAGGAAGTATATGGTTCACCACTTTTTCTTCAGGGAATGCAAGTACCACATCTGGTTTTGCGAATGCAGGCTGGCTTAATGTTTTTTCGCCATTAGCAGCAACTGTTAGCACAACTGTCTGTGATGGCAGATCACCTGACCTATACCATATTTCTGTGCCGTCAGCTCTACTTACGGCAAAAAGAGTATATGTTCCTGCAGGAAAGTTTCCTAAATCGTTTAGATAAATTCCGCCTCCAATTCCGTTGTAAAAGTTGATGTTATCCGCATTGTATGTCCAAACAACATGCAAATTGTTTGAATTGTCATAATACGCTACTCCAACATCATAGGAGCTTGTTTTGTCTAATACATTGTAGGCTTCAAAATTGATGTATACACCACCTTCATCTTCGTCAAAACCATCAAGATATGCGTCAAGATGTGTTCGGTCTGTGTTATCAACTCCATGCTGAAAGCCTATTATAGCTTCTTGGCCAAAACTATATCCATCTTCTGTGCTACTTGCTCCTGTTCCTTCTATACTATATGGATTAGCAATATGAAGTAAGAAATAGTTATCACAAGCTCCTTCCCAGCCCCAGTTGATATGGTAATAACCATCTGTTCTGTAGCCGTCTATAACAAATGCATGACCACCACCTATACTCGATGCTCCATATACTACAGGACGATTGGCTGTAAGTTCGTTATAAACCATCTTGTGCCAGCTGTCAATAGTGTAGTTGGCAGAAGCTTCCAACATAACTGTTGGGTCGTAGCCAAAAATGTTAACAAGGATAGGTGGGATGGTGTTAAGATAAGCGCCTGTTACGTCTGGATAGAAATCAGAGCGCAAAGCGTATGAACAATACATCATCAAATCGGCAACTGCTTTTTCCTGTGTTGCAGTAGATGATTCGCCTGCATAGGCATCAAGCATATAGTCCCAATCTATAGGTGAGTTTGCAGCTACAGCAGGAACAGATATGTGGTATTTATTTGTTGTGAAAGTTGGAATTGCGGCTTTTGTTTCATCAGGATATCTATGATATCTTAGCACCTGTGCCAATGCAGTTGCAGTACATCCAGTATATGGATTTCCAGTCTTACCTGGCACACTTACATTCATACTATTATTATAAGGTATATCCTGATTCCATGTTGTACTCAACAACGACGAAATATTTGCCTTTCCGCTTCCTGCAACAGTTGTGGTTGTAACCTTTTTGTTGCCCAAAGCTTCAATCTGCTTGACATAATTTGCCAACAATTCCTGCATATTCAAAGGTATGTTGGCAACATCGATATTTCCGCTGTTGCCAAAGCCTAATATCTGCGCAGTACGATCATCACCTGATGCAACAACAAAACCTTGATTATCTTCAGCATTGAATATATAATAAGGTTGTTGACTGGTTTCACCACGTGATACAAGTGGCCTTTTTAATTTAGCGCCACTTCCGTTATTCTTCAGAAACTTTTGGGCATTCTTATATGCCTGTTCTCTATCAACAGGATCCGCAAAAAGCGATATAGTTGAAAAAAGAATAGTTAGAAAAAAAAATGTTTTCTTCATAAAAATGATTTTTGAATTGCTGGATGGCTACTTTAAAGCCAAAAAACAAGGTATATTATAGTCACGTCAGAGCTTATTCTCAATCTTTTTATGATATTGAAATGTCGCTCAAGCAACTATTTTTTACTTGTTTTCTTGCGACCTTTGGTAGTTTTTTTCTTAGCAGCTGTTTTCAAGGCAGGATGAAGTGCCAAATTTCTCAACTTGTATTCACGTGGAGTACAGTTGTTGAATCTAAAGAATGATGCATAGAATGATTGTCTGTTTGCAAACCCCACCTTAACAGCGATATCTTCCATGTTTAGCCCCTGATATCTTGCGTCGAGCAACAGAGTCATTGCTTCCTCTATTCTGTGCTTGTTAACAAATTCAGGGTAGCTCATGTGAAAACGAGTGTTTACAACTGCAGAAATGTAGCGGGTGTTTGTACCTAAGTCTGAAGCAAGAAGCTGAGCTGTGTAATTCTTGTCCTTGTATTTCTTCTGTATTACAATGATTTCAAGGATGCGCTCTTTAAGATCATCCATTACAGAAGGATTAACGAGTGTACGATAAGTAGCTTCCTTTTCTTTCTTCTCTGTAATATTATACTTAGCCATAGTACTATGTGTTAAAATGTTATCAAATATATTTTTGCAAATATAAAGAAAATTCACTCATGCTCCAAATTTTTTCTTGATTTTTGTGAATTTTTTTTCGGTTGGCATATTTTATTATAGTAATATACATATTTTTAATTATAACTAAAGTTTCGCAAGCGAATTATTTTACTTGAGATTTTAAAAAGAAGAAAATGTGTATGAAATGGAATTCTCTTTCAGAAAAAATCCATTCATACACTAGAAAATAAAGTGCTGATGCACCAGTGCGCAATCGCGCAAAGGATATCAGCCTAACCACTTTGAACATTGAATTTTGAGGTTTGAAGAATGAAGAAAAACATATAAAAACCTTATACAGAATAAGTATGCATTATGATTT
>DGRY01000097.1:9019-9184 GCA_002391185.1 Prevotella sp. UBA4376 | reverse complement strand
TTTTGAACAATGCCTTGAATGATGCCAACGTTCACGTGTATGTGATTAGGGATGGCGGTCACATCGTGGCTACCGGAACGATTTGCATCAAACACACGCTGGAGTTTACCATTGCTGATATTGAATCTGTGGTTGTCAGTTCTAAGTGCCGTGGCCGTGGATACG
>DGRY01000097.1:8393-8934 GCA_002391185.1 Prevotella sp. UBA4376 | reverse complement strand
TTGAGGCGGCAAAGAAGATGAATGTGCATCATATACAGTTGACTTCAAATCCCGCTCGGGTGGCGGCCAATCGGCTGTATCAGGAGTTGGGGTTTGAGAGGTATGAGACGAATTGCTATAAGATGATTTGAATTAATGAAGATAATACAATCAATAATATGAAATACTTAATAGTAGTAGCGCACCCGGATGACGAGGTGCTGGGTGCAGGAGCATCAATTTGGAAATGGGCTCACAATGGTGACCAGGTGGATGTGTGTATCATGAGCACGGAGGCTAAGGCTCGTGCTTTCCGTCCAGAAGATAATGAACTGGAAGATGATACGCATGCAGCCTTGAAATACATAGGTGTTAACAAGGAGTATGAAGGGACGTTCCCGAACATCGAGATGAACACGGTACCTCACCTTCAGTTGGTGCAGTTCATCGAAAGTGCCATCAAGGAGAGTGAGCCGGACATCATCATCACGCATCATCCTGCGGATACGAACAACGACCATCTACAGACGTCGATGGCGTGCCAGGAGGCGATACGTCTGTT
>DGRY01000097.1:0-8269 GCA_002391185.1 Prevotella sp. UBA4376 | reverse complement strand
AGGTGCCCAGCTGCACAGAGTGGGCACTGAACACGGCGATGAATAGATTCCAACCAAATACTTGGGTGGAAGTAGGTAAAGAAGGTGTGGATGCCAAGGTGAAGGCGCTGAGTATGTATCGTGGCGTGATGAGACCTTATCCGCATCCAAGAAGCGCGGAGGCCATTGAGGGCTTTGCCGCTTATCGTGGCTGTCAGGCTGGATGTAATTATGCCGAGGCATTTGAAATCGTACTTAGGAAGTACTAATCAAGTTGAAAGTTGAGAGTTGATAGTTAACAGTTATGAAGATAACGCAAGCGATATTGGATAATCTGACAGAACAGGCCAAAGCATCACCTCGTCTAAGAATGAATCTGGATCTGAGGAATTCTGCTGAAGACCAGAGCCAGCGAATGCTGAACGCCATCGAGCCAGGCTCGCCATTGCCTATTCATAGACACCAGAAGACTTCAGAGACTGTGGTGTGTTTAAGGGGTAGATTGGTGGAGGAGTATTACGATGGGCAGAGTAAAAAGTGCATAGAATCAATTGATTTGTCACCAAATGGTCCAGTGTTTGCCCTGAATATACCAGCTGGTCAATGGCATACTGTACGAGCATTGGAATCAGGTACTGTGATATTGGAAATGAAGGATGGTGCATATATTCCTACATCACAAGAGGATATACTTGACGACTTGACGGTTGACGGAAGGGGGGCAAGGAGTTCAAAGGTTTAAGAGTTTACGGTTTACCGTTTATGGTTTACTGTTGATGGTGTTAAGATAGAAGAAGGCAGAGAGAAATCTCTGCCTTCTTTGTTTTACTGGTTGTTGTTACTCTTTTGAGTTTTCAAGTATTTCGAGGGTGATGGTGTGGTGACGGGTGATGGCTTTGCGTATGTTGTCGGAGAGGAGGAATAGGGCTTTTTGTGGGAATTTAAGTGCTCCTTCTGTGATGCGAGTGCCGATGATGATGCTGCCGTCGGTTCGCTTGTGTACTCCATTTCCTGCTTTCAGCATTGGACAGCGACAGGGAAGGAGTGAGTTGTTGTTGATGTCCTCTATCTTCTTGCATTTGTCGCAACAGAGGACGGGCTTTTGATTGTATTCTGATATCAATGGCATATTGCGTTCGTATTGTTTACACATTACTCGGGTAATGGTGTACTTACCTGCTGGAAGCGAGGTGAACGCATTTTCATCGGTGTCACAGAATCTTTCGTTGTTGATATATAGAATTCCATCTATATAGTGCTGCTTTCTTTTGTTTCTTATTAATAATAGTTCCATGATTATAAATTTTGAATTTTGAATAGAAGCCTCTCCCATCCCTCCCCGGTGGGGAAGGGCTAACCAACTGTGTATTACTACAGCTAAGATGGCTGCTATAGATAGGGAGAAAGGCTATGTTGAACATTGATTGCCTACGGCAATGGAGTTTAAGTCTTTGAACCTTTGAACATTGAACTTTGAACTTTGAATATTGAGTTTTTGAATTACCTATTGGTAACGAATAATTATCGACTGAGCGCTTGCTGTCGGCTTTAACGGACACGGATCATTCGGATTTACACGGTTTGTTTTGTGTGTTGCGTTAAATGACAAATATTATGATTTTAAAGAAAATGATTAAGTATGTGAGGCTTCTTCAAAGCCTTCTTCTTATCTTTGTCTAAAGCCTTATGTAAGCAAGCTTCCACCGGCTTTTAGCCAAATCTAAGCTCCCTCACAAGTTCGGATCCCATACTTAATCTTGGAAAATAATGTGCTGATGCACCAATGCGCAATAAGCGCAAAGGATATCAACCAACATATTGTGGTTTAGGGGTTTCTGTGAAGGTATGCGTAATATGCGCCTATATCCTTGAAGCCTGGGGGGAGCTGGTGGCGGATAAGAACAGAAGCCTCTCCCCGTCCCTCCCCGGTGGGGAAGGGGGAACTGACTGATTGTGAAAGCAGCTCATTTAGTTGTTGGAATAGCTGCTCGCCTGGGGCATCTTGGTCTGGATACATGTGTAGAATTACGAATTTTGAATTTTGAGTGTGGAATTGGTCACACTCCGTGTGATTTGGAGTTGTTGATTTATTAGGAGCCTCTCCCCGTCCCTCCCCGGTGGGGAAGGGAGAACTATCTGCTTGCAATATGCCTTTTAACAGCTTGATTTCTTCTGTTCTTAGCAGGGTTGCTGAGGGAATGGCGATGGCCTTGTAGCCTACTGAGAGGAGTGCCCAGCAGTCGGAGCAGCCTTCGGTGATGAAGAGATGGTCGCCTGGCTTCAGTGTCTTTAGTACTGGCAGGTTGTAGATGCTGCAATGTGACCCACGTGGGAAACGGAAACGAGGAACCTCATTGTTTGCGTTGTGTGGTGCGAGATAGCGGCTTTGTACGGATAGTAGTTTGCCGTTGATGTCACGGTAGGGGATGAGTAGGGCTGGACCATCGTAATAGGTTGGTTTGGGTGAGCTGCTCATGGGACAGTTGTAGCTGATGGAGCTGATGCCAAGGCTGGCAATTACTTCTGGCGATAGCTTTCGTTCATCAAAGAGGAACTGTTTTGCTTCGTTGTTTAGTATGGGTTGTGCCATAAGTCTTTCGAGATAGGCGATATCGGGTTTTTCGTTGTCTTTTGTCTTGTTAAAGAACTTTGTCTTTACGCTTGACACTTGACGTTTTGTTGTGTATTTGTTGTCTGTTGGTGTTATCCCGAGTCCAAATTGATCGCTGAGATAGCTGCAGGCATCAAGGAAGTTTATCCTTAGTGATTTCATGACGAGGTTTATGCTATCACCTTGTGCGCCACATACATAGCAGCGGTAGCGGTTCTTGCGAGTGTTGAAGGTGAGTGATGCATGGGTGTCGTTATGGAAAGGACATAATGCTTTATGACGGGTCACTCTGTAGCCTAAGACTTCAGCAACCTGCTCTATTGGGAGGCTCTGAAGAGTGTAAATGTCGTGTTGTTCTATCATTTTATATTATATTTCTTTGGTTTTACTTTACGGAAATGGTCTTTGTCGATGCTTATGATGTCGCCTGACTGTTGCCACATATAGATGAACATTCTGGCAGGTGTGGTGCGCCCTTGTTGCTGTACCAGCTGTTTCAGCTGGTCGCGTGTGAAATCATCGTTCAGTAGGGCGAAGATGCCTGGGTCGTGTGATGTCTTTTGTTCTGAATATCGCTTTGCGTTAAGGTCTTCAAATGTTTTGCCCCATCTTTTTATCAAGGCTTGAATGATGTATTCTGCCATGAAAAGGTATATTTGTTTGCAATATTTTTTTGCTTTTGCATCAGCCATACCTTCTAATTGATATAGGTAATAGCAGAGGGCAGCCACACGGAAGGCACTGACGGATGAGCGTTTGCGAAACACGTCAATGCAGTTTGATCCTGTAAGGATTGATTCGTGACCTTTTTGACGGCACCATGAGCGAACACAGGTGTCTATCCACGACATGTCAAGGAGTTTAGTGGGTTTGAGTGTTCCTTTAGCCGTATAGGTATCGTTCATGATGCTTTTCAGTGTTTTGTCGATGATTTTCTGTTGTTTTTCGCTATAGGGCTTGAATATAGCGCCATCGCTTCCCAACTGGTCGTTAAGCTGGCATAGGATGCATCGTGTGATGTTTCCTCCTTCTATTGCTTTTCGATCCATATATTCATCGAGTGCTGATGGTGTGGTGCAAAACATGGAACAGATGTTGATATCTACAATGGCTGAATAGCTGTTGTCGGATGCGAAGTCCATACCAAAGAGCGATCCAAAGTCGTAGGCGGTACGCATGATGGTGCGCAGGTTAGAGTAGCCTTGCTTGCCTGCATCTGTTACCTGTGCGAGTTCTTCGGCAAACATCCAGAATGTGAGCACATCACCAAGGTTGCGTTCGTAGAAGTCGGCTCGTTTTACGAGAACGGTTTTTGATATTGTAGGAGGTATGACACGGATGGTTGTTTGTGGTTCTTCCTCGAGTTTCTCGTTGGCTTTTCTTCTTTTCTTCTTTTCACGATATTCCTGTTCCAGGCGTCGTTGCTCTTTGTCGAGTGCTTTAATAGTCTTGTCCATGATAAGTCGCTCGATGTCGGCAGCAAAAGATTTTCCTACTGACTGGTTCCCTTCTATCAGCACCTGCAGGAGCAGGGCTGATGGACGAGAGTCGTAGTAGTATTTCAAGCGTATTCTTGTAGCCAGAGCGCATAATGGTGCAAGACTTGCTATGAATGCAGGCAGTTTGCGATTGGCAGGTGCGTTTGAAACAATCTCTCTTATAACAGGTGGAAGGTTCTTGTCGATAACCGGCAACTCAAGCACCTGTTTGGGTTTGTTTTCTCCTTCTTCGATAGGGGAAAAAGCATTTATTTTATCTTGTGATGAATTTTTTATATCATTCATATGTAAAAATTAAAAATAAAATGATAAATTTGCATTTGCTAACCTATAATAGCCAGTGCTTTCAGTAATTCCTTATAGCATTTCTGTGCGTAGGCTTTGCCGTTGCCAATAGTAGAGGCGTTGAAAGTTCGCATATGAATCTTGTATTTGCCGTTCTGCATGTGTACAAGGCTGCAGTAATTGCCATCAAAGAGTTTGGGATTGCGCTGGTTAGTTCGTGAGAGACGAGATGCTTCTTCAAACAGATAGTGATCTTTACCATCACGGGTGAGCACACCATGATAACCTTGACCTTCATTAAGAATAACATCCTCTTGCATGATGGTCTTTAAATCAACACATAAATTGGTGTTTTTTTTCATAATCGTATAAAATTAAATTAATTAAAATGGATCTACACTATGTTGGAGGTCTTGGATTTCAGAAACAACAATGTCCTGATACCATGTGCCTTGATACTCTCGAATTGAAAAACGAAGGGCTGCTTTTACAAGTGTGCCTGCACTGTAATTGCATTGTGCCGCATTCCCCATGAGGGTGGCAACGATAGAGTTGCTTGAACGGTCGGGAGTGTCGTTGCGATTGCTTCCTCCAAATTCTTGAAGACGTATGTACTTCTTGAGAATCATTCCGCCTTCAGCCTTCTGAGATGGCACCTGTATGAGGTCGCCACAGCCAAGGACTTTGAAATCGTTTGTTATCATTTGAATATGAACTTTGAAATTTGAACTTTGAGATTTGAAGTTTGAAGTTTGAACTTTATGATTACAATAATATTTGAAATTTGAAGTTTGAAGTTTGAACCGAAGGTCACTGACTGAGCGCTTGCTATCGGCTTGCCGGGGCAAGCATAAAAGCGAAGGAGGTAACCATTGAAGTTTGAACCGAAGGTCACTGACCGAGTGGATGCTGTCGGCTTGCCGGTGCATCCGAATGAACGAGGGAAGTAACATTGAAGTTTGAACATTGAACTTTGAAATTTGAACTTGTTAAATTGATGTTGCAAAGGTATTGGCATCTGATGTGGTAAACGGATGTGCTCGGTTTACTGCCAAAGAAAGTGATATCAGGTGTGTTTGAAGGTGGCAGCCAAGCGCTTTAAAGCCACCGAATCCTTGCGATCGAGAAGATAGCGCGACATGCCGTTATAGCGGTTGGTGCGATGAGTGGAATGTTCAAGCTTCATGTGAAGCTGCAAGGCTGTCACGTCGTGGCGATAGATTCCCCATTCACGAAAGAGGCAAACAACGGCTGTTACTCGATACCAGTTGGGTTGATAGCGTGTGCTGGTGTAGCGGTTAAGAAGGAAGAGCGGCTGCAGCTGTGCATCGTTAAGGATGGTAGTCCACAGACTGCTAATAGTCTCACGATAGCTCTTGGAGGCATAGCTGTTGATGGTGCTCACATAGTTGAGAATCTGTGCTGTGCTGTCGGCTTTTCTTTCGGAATAGTCGGTTGTTGCAGGCGCAATAAAGAGTCGTCCCTGACGTGCAGCTTCAAGGAGCTCGCTTTCACTGATGGTTGCCAGATTAACCTGGCGAAGATTCTTTGTTTCCATACAAATCGCGTTAAATGTTGATTTCTGGACCCAAAGGGAACACCACCATGTGCTTGATTGCAAATGTGCGAAAACATCATTATGGCGAAATGCAAGTAGCTGATTTTTAAAGAGATATAAATAGTGCGTTTGTGTTATGTTGCGCTATGGTGCACTTATGTTGTAGCTAATGTTGTACGAAACGTTATCCATAGAGGAAGATACTAAGAGATTCCGGAAGTTTATCAAACTGCCGCTTTTCAGAAATGCGTCAAGCACCTTGCAACATCTGGAAACAGATGCTGGCGGGCTGACTCCTGCCGAGGTGTGGACTGAGGTTGAAAATTTGTTGAGCGAGATGAGAACTTTCATGCCCGAGGATAGGGAGGTGATGGTTGCTCAGCTGGTGAATAACATTAAGCGACGTGTGCGTGGTATTCGACGTGATGGTGAGGAGGTGTTGCGAACGGAAGATGATATCAAGCGCACGACAACATGTATATTCTATTGTCTGGCTTTGGTGTTTGAGGCAACAAGTAAGGACGCAAAAAGTAATCCGCATAATGATTTGCTTGACGCTATGGTTGAGGAGATGATAATGATGAATAATCCTGTGTTAGAGTCTCTGCATACGGGCATAAAGGCCGATGGGGATAGATATGAAGCCAGAGCAGGGCACGAACTGATTGAAGAGAGCGACCCAATGGTGACAGAAGATGAGTGGAGCGAGAATCTTAATCGCTTGATTGATCGTTATGCTAATCGTGTGTGGGGAAAGGTGAAAGCCGAGCGTGGGGATGCTTTTAATAGCTTCTGGGAGGAGGTGAAAAAGAGCGAGCAACTGAGTGAGACCTTGCGCAAGAAATGCATTGTGCAAGGTGATGAACACAAGGAACTTGGGTTTGATTACAATGCCAAGTGTGTGTTTAACATATATGGCATGCTCTTCAGAAAAGGTTTCTTTGTTAGTGGCATAAAGGGCGAAACACCATTGGCGAAACTTGTAACAAGGCATTACGATGGGGATACAGGCGATGAGGTTTATGCTCGATATGAATACTTTAAACATGATCAGAATGGCATCTTGCCGCAATTCTGCGGTATGCCCAACGACGTGGAAAACATGATTGTAGAACTAATAAAAACTATATTAAAACAGTAAATGAAATTTATTGCTTACCGATTTGACTGTTGGCCTTTACAACTGGCTACCACTTGTGATCCTGAATTGGATGAAAAGGAGAATGAGATTGCTCATGAGAGCTTTGAAAAACGACTTGAGATTCTCTCGAATTTGTTTGGCACTGAAGAGGATGTTGAATACTCTTTAGGTGACGGAACGCATCCTCCTTTCAAAAAGGATAACGATGTGATTCTTAGAACGTACAAAACGAAAAAGATGAAGATGGATGAAGCCATAGAGGAAGAGTATAGCACGCTTATGGCTGATGGAAGAATTAATGAGGCTGAGAAACTGATAGCTACATCTGAGCCAGAAGATGTTACAAAGATTCCCAAGGCGATATATGATGAGCTGATACCCGCTCGTGTGATATACAACCTTGGTAATGCGTTTGTTGTGCGCATACAGAAGAAACGTCCTTTGGAAGGCGAGGATAAAAACTATCACTCTATAATCTACAAAAACAATTACGTTAGTTCGATGGCTATACTGATTTTTCATCATGGTATGCAGTATCTGCTTATTGAAAACACTCGGAAAACATATTCGCCAGCAACAATAGCAAGGGTGTTTGAACACACATTCAACCGACTGTTGATGGCGGAATATCATCTAATGGTTACTGTGAACCCAATAAGAAAACTAAGCGATTTCTGGATGCAGATGGAGAATATCATCAACCAGGGACGACGCATAAAGTCGATAAGGTTTAAGTTTGACTATCCTAACATGCCATGGCCAGATGATTTGTTGGGAGGACGATTTAAACGACTGGGACGCAACCTTAATGCTGAAGCTGAGATAAAACTCAAAGGGCAGCATGGACAGATGCTCGACCTGAAAACGAAAGAGGGCGAGCGTGATCCTGATGTGAACAGTATGGTGAGATATAGTTGCGACAAGGGCAACAAGGTGTATGCTGAACTTGACAACAAGAGTGTGATGACTCTTGGTAACAAGCAGACGGGTACGGTTGAGGTGAACTTGCCCGATTCGATTGCCGATACTCAGGAGAATAAAAACCCAAAGCTGTTTCCTGATAATATTGGGGATAAGGTGCTCGAAGAGGCTAATAAACTTAGAGTGATGAATAATTAATCAGCCTCCCCTTGCCCCTCCAAAGGGAGGGGGAGAATAAACAGCTTCAGTTTTATGGTTTATTAGTTTACGGTTTA
>DGRY01000079.1 GCA_002391185.1 Prevotella sp. UBA4376 | reverse complement strand
CGTTCCGTCTTGTTGTAGCCGCGATCACTACGTGTAATTTCCACTTTGTAATTACCGGAAACAGGAGCCGTAAATTCAACAACCTGATAGCCACTATTGTCGAGCGTAGATGTGTAAACATTGGACTTCTTGCCATTCTGGTCATACGCAGTAACCGTCAAAGTCATATTTTGCTGAAGGACATTGCCCATAATGCTGCAGTCACCACGGTTCAACCAAGAAATTGCAATACGATACTTCTGATTCTTTTCTATGCCATCTTCATAGAATTCAATCTTGTTATTTACAAAGTGATCGTTATGTTCACCAAGCCAATATCTGGAAACATTTTCTTCCATCATATTTCTGAACTGCGGAATTTTTGTACCAACACTTGCAACAGGCTTGTCAATGTTATCCGAATCATATCGAGGATTCTTTATTTCGTAAACGCTGGCAGTGATCATCAAAGCCTTAACAACTTCGGGATGCCATTTATAGAAAGGCTGTGCTGCAACCAAGTCAGCCGCCATACCAGCCATAAAGATTGTTGCTGCAGCCGTATTCTTGCTACCTGTTGTGGGATGACTTACATATTCCTTCATACCGGTTTTGGCATTGACAGATTCGTAAGTTTTTTCTCCACTCAGATAGATATGATTGAAGCCGAGAATTTCGGGCTTCACAATTTGAGCACCATTACGTCCATAAATGGCGTTTCTCCAATAGTAATCACCAGCATTATCCGTTCGACGATCTACACCGCCTACAGTAATTGCATTCGTTGCAAAAGCAGCGGAATTCGGATTATTTCCTTCACCGGCCGATGCAAACTGGATAATACGCGTGTTATAGATAAAATCATCTAAAACAGCAGCTTCATCCGAGTAAGAGTTATATTCTGCATAAGACGTATTTGTATAAATGTGAGCACCAACATAGTAAGGACCACAGCCCTCACCATCTACAGATTTAGGATTGTTCTGAATTCCGGTCGGATAAAGCGGACGATAGCCTTGTTCATGAGATTTCATCACATCAAACCCCGTATAGCAAGCATCCGGAGCAATACGATTCAAAAGCTGTCCATAGCGGTTGAAATCCCAACGAGCTTCAAGCTGACGGTATTGAGAATTGCCAAGTCCTCCAGAAATAACATTATTGGAATAGTGCAACATCGGGATACCTTCGCCCATCAGAAGCACGCTAACCCCTTTACCCCCATGATTCCAGACATCACCATAGCCAAGTCCAATGGCGCTTTTGAGGGAGCCAACATCTGTGTAAAAAATATTGTCAACCTTGTAACCGCCAGAAACGTGAGAGCCTTTATCCGGCACAGCGTTATATTTATACTTATTTTTATTTAAAGTATAATTTGTTTTATTTCTAATAACTTTAGGCTGGGTGTAGTTATTACGGGATTTATCATTTTTTTCGTAGTTTTCTGCTTCAGAAAGGAACTTACTTGCAGAAACGGTACTACCATTAAGCTTATATGTAGTTGAACCGTTTTTGTTAACAAGAACAGCTGAAACCTTCTTAGTCGGCTGATCTACGCGGTAACTATTACGGCAGTAATCTGCAAAAGACGTTACTGTTGGACCGACAGCTGCAAAATTTTGTATGCAAGCTCCTAAAACACCCGCAGTCATTGTAACAGCGAATTTATTCATTTACTTTATCTCCTTTTTATTTATGTGAATAAAAGATGCTGCACAATATAGCATACAATCATCAAAATAAACTATAACAAATTATTTTTTACAAAATAATTTAACACTAAATCTATCTTACACGTCACAAATAAAAAACTACAGATATTATATCCTACAATTATAAAGGCTCAATAAAAAAGTGCTAGATATAAAATCAACAATCAAGCATTCTTAATTGACAAATTAAATTTGTAAACTTTCATAAACAATTTGTCAATATAACTGATTTTTTTCTGTATTCGACTAAAAAAAATTACGATTTGTGCCTATATGCTTCACTCGGAGAAAAAAAAAGCAAAAATAGAGTATAATTTGAGAACAAAAAAGGAATAAATCACAATACTTTTTTACATAAATAATCTATTTTACTCTCTTGAGAGAATATAATTAGAGGGCAAGACTCGTTTTGCCCGCTTTTTTGATTATGTAAAGGAGACTCTGTGAGTATCAAGAAGTACCTGTTAGCATTGTGTGCTGCCACCTCTATGGTCGCAGCACAACAAGAACAACCCACTCCTTATGACTTGATTCGCCCCACGTTCCCTTTGACGTGGGATTCGACCGTTTTCAAATACTTCGACACTTCGGTCACCAAGAAAAAGAACATGCTGCCAAAGAAGCTTACTCCACCACAGTACGCTCCCAACGCATTTGTTCCCGACACACTGAATCAGGCATACTTAGATGCCATGAACATGCACATATCCCCCATTCGTGTCAATCAGGCGGGATATCTCGAGAAAGATCCAGAAAAGCAGTTCTTCTACGTAGGTACTGCTGAATCGTTCGAAGTTGTCGATGTCAACGGCAAATCGCTGTCTCCAGCTGTCAAAGGAACCTTCAAGCCTAGCACAAAAACAACCTCATCGAGTTGGCGTATTGTTGCAGGCACCAACGCAGCAACCAACGATAAGCTGCGTTACGAGATCAATTTTAAAGGTCCGACAGGGACAATCCTAATCGGAAATATTCCAGCAGGTGTACCTACCAAAACCCGACTTCGCATTAAAGTCGGTAACGAAATTTCAAGTACATTCATTGTAAGCGATGAAGTTTACTCCATGGTCCGCAATGCGGCCCTCAAGTTCTACGGCATCAACCGTAGTGGGTACGCAGAATCCTGGTTCCGCAAAGGAAAACCCTCCCATACCAAGGACGGTGCAGGTGGAGTAGTCGTTGGTAAAGCCGAAGCCAGAGGTGAGTACCATCCGGAATTGGCAGGAAC
>DGRY01000125.1 GCA_002391185.1 Prevotella sp. UBA4376 | reverse complement strand
CGAGATAGTGTGCTATGAGCAAAATAAAGGTAAGGGAACTGCTTTAAAAGAGGGATTTGCACGAGCTATACGTATGGGCTATGAATATGCTATTACCATAGATAGTGATGGGCAGCATTTTCCAGAAGACATACCACTTTTTATTGAAACGTTCATGCAGAACAAAGGTGCTTTCATCGTAGGGGCTCGTGATTTTTCTAACCCCAATATGCCGCATGGTAATAACTTTGCCAATAAGTTCAGCAATTTCTGGTTTCATTTTCAAACAGGAATTAAGCTTGAAGATACTCAGACGGGTTATCGTCTTTATCCTCTTCATATGTTGAGCCAAGGGTGGTTCATCACATCACGCTATGAAAGTGAACTTGAGTTCCTTGTTTATTCAGCGTGGAAGGGAATAAAGATTATAAGCATACCTGTGCAGGTTTATTACCCCCCACAGGAAGAAAGAGTGAGCAGTTTTAGACCATATCGCGATTTCCTTAGAATCACAGCTGTTAATTGCTTCCTCACCATTGGCGCATTGGCATTTTATTTGCCTATGCGTATTATCAGAAAATTTAAAAGATGACACGATTTTTCGTACACATATATGATATTCTAAGCAAGCACAGACAGTTTACATTCATATTACTGTCTGTGTTTGTGGCCATAATGGCTTTTCTTGCTTCTGGATTAAAATACGAAGAAGACATCTCTCGTTTTTTGCCTACTCAGGAAAAAGACTCTTCAAGCATTTATCAGCAGATGATGCGCCAAAGTGAGATAGCTGTTATACTATCAAAAAAAGACACTTCCTGCACATTTAATGACAAACAGGCAGAGACTTTGCTTGATGAAGTGAACGAGAAAATTACTTCAGCTTCGTTGAAGTTACAAAGCATACAGAACGAATTCAATTCTTCTTCTGCCGAAGAGATGATGGCGTTTGCTTATGCAAATGCTCCATATATGCTTTCTGCAGAGGAGGCTCAGCGCGCCAACTCTCTTCTCCACACCCCAGGGTATATTAAAAATACACTGGCAGAAAACCGTAAGCAACTAATTGTTTCTCAAGGTATGCTGATGCCAATATTACGTCACGACCCTCTGCATCTTTATACCCCTATGATGAAGCGTTTGAGTCGTTATGGAAGCCGTTTTCAGATTGTAGATGACAATTATCTCTTCACCAAAGATGGCAGGCACGCCTTGCTTTTGTATCGTTCGCCTTATGGTGGAAGCGAAACACATAATAACGGTGTAATAGTTGATTCGCTTCATAATATATGCCAGCAGTTTATGTCTGAGCATCCACAATGGCGCCTTTCGGTAGTTGGTGCACCTACAATAGCAGTTGGTAATGCACGTCAGATAAAGAGTGATGCTTTTTTTACAGCCAGTGTAGCCATTGTGTTGATTATGCTGTTGCTTGTTTGGCATTATCGCCGCTTACAAGATATTCTCTATATAGGTGCTTCCCTGTTTTTTGGTTTTCTCTTTGCCTTAGCAGGTTTGGCACTAATAAAGGAAAGCGTGTCAATTATAGTTTTAGGTATAGGTTCTGTAATCATTGGTATTGCAGTAAATTATCCTTTGCATTTTCTTGATCACATGCGCGAAGCTAAAAGCGTGCGCGAGACATTGGGCGAGATAGTACCTCCATTGCTCATAGGAAATATCACTACAGTTGCGGCTTTCCTTTGTCTTGTTTTTCTTGATGCCGAAGCAATGCGTGATCTTGGTGCTTTTGGAGGCTTGATGCTTATTGGTACTATTCTTTTTGTACTTGTAGTTTTACCTGTTTTTGTAAAAATGCCTTCTGGAAATGTATTTCCAGAGATAAAATGTCCTTCAAAAATATTGTCGGCACTACATAATGTGCCTTCTGGCAAAGCAGTGAAAAAGTTGATGATTCCCCTTGTGGTGATTATCACTATGGTAATGGGCTATTTTTCTTTGCAGACGAGTTTTGACAGCAACCTCTCGCATATTAATTATATGACAGCCGAGGAGCGTTCTGATATGGCTCTTCTCATGGGAAGTGGCGAGGAAACGGCAACACCCAAGCCATTTTTAGAACAGAAGGCTTCATATAGTAGACAAATTGTATGGACAGCTGAAATGCAACGAGAATTCTCTGAAGCATGTAAGGCTAATGGGTTCAAAGAAGATGCCTTTGCTGATTTTCTTGAAAGTATCAATAATTCTACAACTTCGAAAAGCTATAAGCAACTTTCACCATTGCTTAGCAAAACAACTCTTCCAGACACACACAATGCTGCTTCACAGCTTGTTGACTCTCTTAACAGTTCCTTTAACTGGATTGGGTTTGTGTGTTCTTTCGTAGTGTTCTTATTTCTGTGGCTTTCTTTTGGAAGTGTAGAACTTGCAGCAATGTCGTTCTTGCCTCTTGCTGTGGCATGGTTATGGATATTGGGCGCAATGCAACTACTTGGTGTTCAGTTTAATATAGTGAATATCATTCTTGCTACATTTATTTTTGGACAGGGCGACGACTATACAATATTTATTACAGAAGGTTGCATGTATGAATATACCACAGGACGCAAGCGCCTTGGAAGCTATCGCCAGAGTGTTCTGTTTTCAGCTATATTGATGTTTATCGGTATAGGTACACTTGTTTTTGCAGCTCATCCGGCTCTTCGCTCATTAGGTGTCGTAACGGTTATCGGTATGGCAACAGTTATCATTATGGCATTCTACCTTCCACCGTTGTTTTTTGGTTGGCTTACGCGTCATCAACAGTTACGGCCTCTGCACATACCTTCGCCATTACCCTATACCTTTGCTCGAATAGCTCGTTCGTTGTTCTCAATAACATTCTTCGTAGGATTTATGTTTATGTGTGCACTTCCTTATACGTGGCTTTATTTCCATGTCTTGCCTGATAACGAGCATCGTCGCTTGCATTTCCATAAACTCATTATGCGCACATTTCGCATGCTTACAAGATGTCTGCCAGGAATACGCTTTCGCTGCATCAATGAAGTGGGGGAGAAGTTTGACAAGCCAGCTGTGATAATATGCAATCACCAGAGTCACTTTGATATATTGAGCATATTGCAGCTTCATCCAAAGATGCTAATAGTAACCAATAACTGGACATGGCATAACCCATATTATGGCAGTGTGCTTCATCATGGTGATTTCCTTCCTGCAGCCGATGGTATAGACAAGAATCTTGATAAACTTCAAGAACTATATAGTAAAGGTTATAGTATTGTTATTTTTCCAGAGGGCACACGCTCTGCTGATTGCGAAATACTACGCTTTCATAAGGGTGCTTTTTATCTTGCTCATCGTTTGGGTGCAGATATACTGCCAATGTATATTCATGGTCAGGGATATGTGCTACCTAAAGGCGATTTCATGCTTCGTAAAGGAGAGATGCGTATAGAGGTGGGGAAACGTATATCGGCAACCGAATGGGTGAAAAATCCGTTCGCCGTTGCTGATGGCGAAATAAACTATAAGGCAAATGCCGAAGTAACAGCTATGACACGTAGAATGCAGAAACATTACAAGGAACACTATGCCGAAATGTGCAAGCGTGTTGAAACACCTTCGTATATTGCGCCTTATAGGGCTTTGCAAACACGCTATACATGTGATGTAACTGGCATGGCAGAAAAATAAAGAAATGGCTGATAAGAAGAAAATAATAATAATTGGTTCGGGACTGGGCGGTCTTGCTTCAGGAATTATCCTTGCAAAGCGAGGCTATAAGGTCACTATTCTTGAGCAGAACTGGCAACCAGGTGGTTGCATGCAATGTTTCACCCGTCATGGTGCAAAGTTTGAAACGGGCATGCACTTTATAGGTTCTTGCGAAGAGGGACAAACATTATATCGTTTGCTATCAGATCTTGAAGTGTTGGGAGCAAACGCTACATTACCAGTTAAACTATCGCAGCTTGATAAAAATTGTTCTGATGTTATTTCGCTTGCAGGCAAGCACTATCAGTTTGCTTCAGGTAGGGAAAGATGGATTTCTACTCTTGCAGCTCAGTTTCCTTCACAGAAGGCTAATCTTGAAAAGTTATGGAATGTGATAGAGGAGGTTTCGGCAGCTTCCTCCATGCACTCGCTAAGCAACACGGAAACAGATGCTGCAATAAATATGGAATATCAGCTTCGTTCTATCAATGATGTTGTTGATTCACTCATCACCGACCCTGTTCTTAAGAATGTGGTTGTAGGTACTCTGCCTCTGTTTGCGGCAGAGAAAGACAAAACACCTTTCTCTACTTATGCTTTCGTTATGGACTTCTATAATCAGAGTTCATTCAGAATAGTAGGCGGAAGCGATGAAATGGTGAAGTCAATGTTGGCTACACTTCATAAATATGGAGTTGAAGTGCTTTGTAGAAAAAAAGTTACACACATAGAGTGCGACGATGCAAGAGCGGTGGCTTGTGTATGTGCCGATGGTAGTCGTTATGAAGCTGATAGTTATATAGCTGATATTCACCCTCAACTTTTGTTGAAGTTGTGTGATAGCAGTATGCTTCGTGCTGCATATCGTAAACGTGTAGCGTCTATACCTAACACAGTTGGTACATTTTCGCTCTACCTTCACTTTAACGAAAATTCTGTGCCGTATATGAACCATAATTTCTTCAGCTATGCAAATTCTACACCATGGAATTGCGAAAACTATAGCTCAGAATCATGGCCAGAAGGTTATTTGTATATGCATCTTTGCGATGAAGAAAACCAACAGTTTGCCCGTTCTGGAATTGTGATGAGTTATATGCGCTATGATGATGTGAAACAGTGGGAAGGCACTCGCGTTGGTCATCGAGGCGATGATTATGAAGCATTTAAGCACAGAAAAGCCGAGCAACTTCTCGACACTATGGAACGAGATATGCCCGGTTTTCGTAAGGGAATAAAAGAGTATTTCACTTCAACTCCTCTCACATATATTGACTACACAGGAACAGCAGAGGGTTCAATGTATGGACTTGCCAAGAACATTACACTTGGCTCTGCCGGTCGTGTGCATCATCGTACAAAAGTACCCAACCTTTTCATCACAGGTCAGAACATAAACTCACACGGTATTCTTGGAGTTCTGGTTGGTGCTTTGGTAACTACTAATGAATTTTATTGAACAATCTTTTTCATTGTCAGCATGGTGATTTTTTCATCAGGACCCACCTTTGCGTGGATGCGGAAGTGATTATCACCTGTGCGACTTTCGTCGGTTGACTCCACATGCTGAACAGCCGAGAATTCAACTGTATATTCATATTCATCGTCACCAACCTCTTTCTTTTCAATCTTATAGTCTTTGTTCAGACGCCATAGCATGCTTTGAACATCGTCTTTGTAGATTTTCTGAAGGAAGGTGCGTACATCGCTCTTTGTAGCATCACTCTTGCCAAGGAAAGATGTCATGAGTGTGCTCACACATGATGTGAGACTTGCTTCATCGCGTGTGTTAATAGCTTGGAAGAATGTACGGAAGGTGCTGTTAATCATTGCTTCTTCCTCAGGTAATACAGTCTTTGCCTTGACACCCTTCAAACCATCCTTTGCGTCGTCAACATAGTCGCCTTCTGGGTGTTCTTCCAAATATTTCTGATAGCCCTCAGCCGAATTCAGATTTGATGCTGTAACCCAGTCGAGTGAGTCAATCTTGTGTTTAGCTTCTGATTTGTGTGGAGAATCAGGGTATTTCTCAAGATAAGCCTCTAAAGCTGCTTTTGAACCGCTAACCAAAGCGTTAGTCCATTCTTCGTCACCAGCTTTCAGCAATCCAAGGTGAGCCTGAATGCTGTCGCGATGCGCCTCAGGTGCATCAAGATATGTGTCGAGATAGCTCTGCAGTACCATAGGGTCGCTGCTTTGCATAGCATATTCATAAGCTTCTTTCTCCTTTGATGACTGCGCATCGCTGTAGAAATAGTACATAGCTCCACACACAACAAGTGCAATAATTATGCTGATAATAATTGTTGTTTTGTTGCTTTTCTTTGGCTCCTCATTGTTTGCCTGTGGAGTAGGGGTAGCAGTTGGAGCGGGATTAGGAACAGGTGGTGGCGTTGTTGTAACGTTTCCAGCTATTCTCACTCCACATTGTGGACAAAATGGTGCCTGATCACTAACATCATGACCGCACTCTGGACATTTAATAATTGCCATGTTTATTTTTTTTCTTTAAGAAGTTAGAAGTAGATAGAAGAAGATAGAAGGAGTTAGAAGACAAATGTCTTTTAACTCCGCCGCTGAAAGCGGCATAACTTCCTTTTACTTCCTTTAAATACTTTACTATTTAATTATCTATGTATGAACCGCAACTCTCTTAGTGAGTGCTTACCCATAAGACGGCTTTTGTCAACATATCCGTTTATACCGTTGATTCTTCCCTTGGCTGTGTATTGCCATGCGGTGTAGTCATTACCATCATCAAGCACAGGTTCACGACTGCTATATTGTGCAATCATTAGTTTGTAGCCGTCAACCTTTCCTGCGAGGTAATGGTTGTAGAAATTTGTGCCGGTATAAAGAATAGGCTTTTGACGATATGCCTTTTCAACCATGTCAAGGAATTTAAATAGTGAATCGCAGAATTCCTCGGTTGATAAGCCGCCTTTTGTTTCAATGTCGATCATTGGAATAAGATCTTGTTCGCTTGGCAGACATTGGGTTCTGAAGTTTTCGAGTTGGGTAGCCAGATTTGTCTTTGGGCGGAAAAAGTGATAACTACCCACCTTCAATCCGTATTTGTGTGCCAGTTCAATATTTCTTTCGTATTTGCTGTCTATTCTGTCACCTCCTTCTGTGGCTTTCAGATACACGTATGCCATTTTAGTGTTTTCGCCCACTGTTTCCCAGAACACATCGCCCTGGTAGTGGCTCAGGTCAATGCCATGAACATGGGTACAGGTGTCTTCGCACTGAATATAGCTGTTCTGTGCGTTTAAGTTTATCGAGAATAGTGTCGTGAATAATAATATCAATAACCCGTATTTTTTCATATATGCAAATATACGAAGAATAGGTGGTTTTACCAAATAAATGCTTATTTTTTATGATTCTCTCATCTGTCTGAGCAAGTCTTTCTGGTGTTCAGACAGCCCTGTTGGCAATGTTACATTATATGTGATGATTAGATCGCCAAAAGTGCCATCGCCTCTATCGTATCCCTTGCCACGCAAGCGCACTTTTGTGCCATTTTGTGTTTCGGGTTTGATGCGTAACTTAGCTTTACTGCCATTGCTCAACGAAATGATTACCTCGCCACCAAGAAGAGCCGTGTACATATCGATGTTTACTGTGGCAGTCATCTGTCCTGAACTCTGTCGTTGAGCCTCGTGTGCGCCTCCGAAACCGCCTCGGGTGCCAAAGCCGCCACCGCCAAAGAGGTCTTTGAAGAAACTTGAGAATCCGCCACCTGTAGCACCGCCAAAACCGCTAAAGTCAAAGCCTTCAAAAGGATTACCGCCACCGCCATTAAAGCCGCCAAAACCTTGACCGCCGCCAAAAGCACCAGCTTCTTTCCAGTGTTCGCCATACTGGTCGTATTTCTTGCGCTTTTCCGGATCGTTAATCACCGCATAAGCTTCGTTAAGTGCCTGAAACTTAGCCTTGGCCTTTGGGTCGTTAGGGTGCAAATCAGGATGAAACTGCTTTGCTCTCTTACGATAAGCCATTTTAACATCCTTCTGAGGGATGTTTCTATCAACACCTAAAATTTTATAATAATCAATGAATGCCATATTTTATTATAGTTAAAAGTTATAAGATAGAAGTTAGGAGTTGAAGCGCACAGCGCTTCTATCCCTCATTCCTCTTTATTAACTATACAGCAAAAATCGTGCCGAAAAACCTCCCCCGCCCCCTCCGAGAGGAGGGGAGTGCCTAACGGGGAAAAGAAGAAGCCTCACCCCAACCCTCCCCGGTAGGGAAGGGAGAACTAATAAGTAGAGAATAATTAATATTTGTGAAATTTCTAAGTCAGTTTGTTAGCCCCCTCCTATCGGAGGGGGATGGGAGAGGCTCTTAGTTTGCCTTGTGACTGCCGCGAACCTTGAATTTGTCAAAGCCTTCGCCATATACACCGATAACGTTGGTTTGGGTTACGAAAGCGTTAGGGTCGATGTCGTTAATAATCTTGAAAATAGTGTTGCTTTCGCGTCGCTTAGCCATGATAAAAAGCATTTTTACATCGTTTCCTGTGTAGAAACCGTGTGCTTCGAGCACAGTGGCACCACGATGGGGATAAACAGCTATGCGACTTGCAATCTCGTCGTATTTCTTTGAAATGATGAAGAATTGCACGCTACGATGACGGGTGTTTACAACCTGGTCGATGCAGAATGAACTTATCATAAGCACAACATAACCATAAATCACTTGCTCCCAGTTGTGGAATACGAGATATGACGATGTGATGATTACAATATCAATGATCATGATGACACGACCAAGCGAAATGTCGCGATATTTGTTCACTATTGCTGCCACAATGTCAGTTCCACCCGTAGAACCATTGAAGGCGAGTCCCATGCCTATACCTACACCGCAGAAAATAGCTCCAATGATTGATGCCATGAAAGGCTGGTCGGCGAGAAGATGAAACGTGCCAGTACCTGTTTGGAACGCAGCCGTTATCACCGTTAGCACTATTACTGCCCAAATGGTTTTTGCACAAAATTTCCATCCAAGAATAAAAAGAGCTATCAGCAGTAATATTGCATTTACTACGAAATAAGTGAGTTGAACAGGTATTCCTGTGCCCCAGAACACAACAGATGCCACACCAGGAACACCACCTGTTGTAATGTTGTTTGGCAACAAGAAAATGTTCCATCCAATACTGTATGAAACCATTGCAAGAGTAATCATGAAATAGTCTTGAACCTCTCCTGCCAACACTTTTTTTGAAATCTGTATCATCGTAGCAATAATGGTTTAAAAATGTATTTTTTTCGAAGTGCAAAAGTATAAAAAATAATTGTTTCTAACAACGTCATTGGCTTTTTATTTTTCGCTCATGCATTTTTTTCTTTCTTTTGTGTTGTAAAAAGAAGTTTTGATAGTAATCAAACCTTTTATAATAGCATTCAAACTTGTTTCTGCATTTTTCTTATTTACTTTGCACTTGAAAATATTTAGTGCTTGGCATACTATAATAAATTAGTTGTCGTATCACTCGTTATAGGACTTTAAGTTAATTTACCACATAGTTTATCGCAGCGATGTGCGCTCCATAATCGAAAATAGGTAGATGTAAATAATAATGAGTAATCATTTGAAAGGGTTTAGTTTTTAAGATAGATTATTATCAATTGCTTTTTTCGGTAATGATAAAGTAGATTATTTAGGTTTAGATAAGAAGAACTTGAGCGTGAGCTTGAGTTCTTTTTTTTGATAAAAACCAGTTAATATAGTTAATAAATACTAAATATCTCGATATTTTTTTCTTAAAATTTTGAGCGTAATATTTAATAATGTACCTTTGCACGGCATTCCAGAGAGAGTGCAGAGATAATGATTTTAAATCGTGCCAAAAAGAATTATTATAGTAAATAAGTAAATTCAATAATTACATTGTTTTTAGCTGTATTACTGATTCAAGTTTATAAATAAAAAATCAAAATGACTAAGAAAATTGCTTTATCTACATTGATAGCTGTAGGTGTCTTCTGCAGCTGCTCTCAAAGTAGTGACCTGGTGAATGACTTACCAACTCCATCAGAAAAACAAAAAGTAGAAGAAAAGACTTCGATTTCATTCGACACATACAACGCTAAGAGTGCTATCGTGCGTTCATCACGCGCAGGCTATGCTGGCGATATGACTACTGCTATGTTGCAGAAGGAGGGCTTCGGTGTGATAGCTTATTACACAGGCTCTGATAATTACTCAGCATGGACAAAGGAAGCACCAAACTTCATGTATAATACTAAGGTGAGTGTTGCTGGTGCCGACGGAACTGATCCTTCTAGCGACCCATGGACATATTCTCCAACTGTATATTGGCCTAACGGCAATGAAACAGCTGATAACGTTGGAGCTGTTGGTACTGGTGGCGGCAAGCTCAGTTTCTTTGCATATGCTCCATACGTAGCTGTTACGCCAAGTACAGGTATTGTTACAGCTACAGGTGATGCTGCTACTACAGGTATCACAGCATTATCGAGCAATGCTGCTGCTACAGCTCCAACAGTATCATACTCACTTGCTGGTGGCGTTGACCTGCTTTGGGGTACTGCTGGCGCTAACGGTGTAACTGTTAATGATGCAGCTCAGGCTAGTACTACTCTTACAGATGGTAAGGCTCCTGTTAATGTTGACCTCACCAAGATGAAGACCGATGGAAAGATCAAATTCCTCTTCAAGCATGCTTTGGCTCAGATCAATAGCCTTAAGGTTGTTGCTGACATTGATAACAATGGTGCTGCTACAGATGGTTCTCTTTATAATACAAAGATATATGTAGAGAAGGTAACTCTTGCTAATGGTGAAACTGGCGTACCATCTGAAAGCACAATCATTGGCAATGGTACTTTTGATCTTACAACTGGTCTTTGGACAGCTGGTTCTGATAAAGAAGAATTTTCATATAATATTTCTGCAGAAACAGTCAGGGCTGAGGGTGATGTTGCATTGAGTACTGATATTCAGATTCCAGAGACAACTCCAAATGTTACCCTTGGTAATGCGTGGGAAGACATCTTCGCAACTCCTGGTGTTACAACTACTGCAACAGATGTATTAAATGGTATATCAACAAAACTTATTCCTGGTGCTAATCAGACCCTCAAGGTTACTATCAAGTATTGGGTTACAACTAAGGATTCTAACTTGAGCAAGGGTTATACTTGGATTCCTCAGGAAGTTACAAAGACTATTACTCTTGGTACTATCGAGATGAACAAGAGTTACGGCATTGTTATGCACCTTGGCTTGACATCAGTTAAGTTCTCTGCAACTGTTAGTGATTGGGAGAATGCTGCATCCTCTCTAAGTGTTGACCTCCCCGTTAATGTTGTTGGCGAATAAAAATAGGCAAATAAGCAATTAGATACCAAAAAGAAGGCGGACATGAGGAGCAATCTTCATCCCGCCTTTTTCTTTTTCTCGTTGTGAGGGTTTTGTCTCTACAAGTTGATGTGAGTTTTTTGTCTCGAATTAGAGAATTAGAGAATTATTAGGCTTAAGCAGCAAATATCACATAGCAAGGCGAAGCAAAAAAAATTCTTTAATTATTCGAGCAAAGCTCTCATCAACTCGTCTCTAATTCGAGACAAAGAATAATGTAAGAGAAAAAAGCACAGAATGGATGTTTCGTAATAGTTAGTCCCTCTCTTTAAGGCAAGTTGGCTCTCCTCTCTGCATTTTGCCCTTCGACAAAAGCCGGAGAGGGTCGGGGAGAGGTTTTATCCCTTACATTTCTCGCAAACTCCAATAAGCATATAGTTGGCTGAGTTAACAGAAAAGCCTTCGGGGATGTTGACGGCGGGTAGGGGTGTGCCATGCAGACAATAGGTTTTGTGACATTTCTCGCAGAAGAAATGCACGTGTTCGTCGTCGTCGATCTCGTCGTCGTGGCTCAGACAGAGTTCAAATTTCATGTTGCCGTCACCATCTTCGAGTGTGTGCACAAGGTGATTCTTTCTGAATAGAGCCAAAGTGCGTGAAAGCACCGACTTGTCGATTGTAAGTATGCGTGTTTCGAGTTCACGCATTGACTGTGGTCCATCGCTCTCGGCAAGAGCTTTCACGATGACTATTCTGTTGGCAGTAGTGCCTATTCCGTGTTTTTGCAGCAAATCGCTACATTGTTTTGCATCCATATGTATAATAAAGTGTAATTCTGGGATAAGAATCCCTTGCAAAAGTACAAATTTCCTTGCAATTACAAAATAATTCCATACCTTTGCATCAAGAATAAAAAAATAATGAGATTAAAAGTCTTCGAAACAAATCATTAAGATAAAAAGTGATATATATAGATAAAAAATAAGTAATGTCTGGAAAAAGAAACAAACGAATGGCTATTGGTGCCTTTTTTATGGCACAGGGACTAATCTTTGCTTCGTGGGCAAGTCGCATCCCCGATGTAAAAAGCATGCTTTCGCTTAGTGACGGTGAATTAGGAACGCTACTTTTCACCATTCCTATAGGCGAAGCAGTAAGTATAATCCCCACTGGAATGCTTGTTGCACGTTATGGGAGTAAGGTTTCGGCAGCCGTAGCCCTCGCAATGTATGCACTTTCGCTGGCAAGTTTGCCTCTTGCTGGTAGTTTCTGGATGCTCGCAGCACAGTTGTTTTGTCTTGGTTTTTCAGTAAACGTACTTAGCGTTTCCGTTAATACTCAAGCTGTTTTTCTCGAAAAGATTTATGACAGAAGTATAATGTCATCGTTTCATGGTATGTGGAGTCTTGGTGGACTCACGGGTGGTATTATCGGAGCTGGCTTTGCTCATTTCATGCCACAGCTTGCATGGCATTTCACCAGCATTCTTGTTGTGTGCCTGCTGCTCATAGCCGTTTGCTATCACCTGCTCATTCCTGGCAGGGAGAGTGCAGATAAGGGTGAAACAGTTGATTTCAGCATACGAAATATTGACTCATATATATGGATTCTTGGCATTATCACCTTTGCAAGTATGTTTAGCGAAGGTATAACCTACGATTGGAGCTCTGTGTATTTTGAAAGCGTAGTGCATGCCGACAACAGTCTTATTCGCATGGGCTATGTTGCTGCTCTTGGGGCAGTTACGCTTGGCAGATTCATTACCGACCGCTTTGTCGAGAGGTACGGTGCACCTCGTATTCTTATGGTTTGCGGCGCGTTGATGTTCACAGGTTTTCTCATGGTAGTGGTTCTTCCTTATCTTATTCCTGCCACCATTGGGTTTGCCCTCATCGGTCTGGGCATATCGTCAGTATGCCCTTTGAGCAACAGTCTTGCCGGTCGTCGTTCATCGATGAAAACCTCTACAGCCATCACCATCATCAGCAGCATTGGTTTTATTGGTTTCCTCATTGCGCCTCCTGTGATAGGGTGGATGTCGGAGGCTATAGGTCTTCATCTAACCATCCTCTTAGGCTCTCTTTCAGGACTGTTAACGCTCATCATGGTGAGAAAACTAAGCATGAAATTATCATAAATAATGTAGTGATATTTCAGTAAAAAAAGTGTGCTGCGGTTTCAGTTTTCAGTTTTCAGTTATTTTTTTCTTGAAAAAATACTATTTTTGGGTGCTTATATATATATAATTATAATTATATATATATAAGAGGGTTGGAATGGATATTTTTAGTCGATTTAAAAAAACTGA
>DGRY01000189.1 GCA_002391185.1 Prevotella sp. UBA4376 | reverse complement strand
ATCTTTCATTATTTCAATATTTCCATCTTTTCTTCTACTCGGTCAGTGACCTTCGGTTCCATCTTTCAATTTTACTTGGGGCTAACCAACTTGCAAACTTAGAGAATATTGAGTATTATCTACAATGTCGGCATTCCGCACGAAAAGGCTGAAAAGCATGCAAGTTTTTTTTATTATATCGAGTCTCAACCTATGGTTGAGCAACGAGATACGAAATGCTGTATGAGCGAAGCGAGTTCATTGAGTAATTGAAATTATGAGCCTCTCCCATCCCTCTCCAGTAGGAACCAACGGTCGCTGTTCGGCGATAGCCGAGGAAAGCAAAGGGCTAAACAAGCGCATAAAACCTTGCTACTTAGATAAATTCAAAATTAAATAACTCAACATCGCACAAAGTGCGACTAATTTGTAATTCCAAACTCCAAATTAGTAATTCTCTATGGCAATTTATCTATAAGTTTTGCAAGACCTTCAAGGTCGCGTGGATCGGCATTCACTTCAAGCAGGTTTCCTTGTTTGTCGAAAAGGCGATATGAAGGATAACCTTGAATTTTCAAGTACTGTTCAATAGCAGTCTGCTGTTTTTGTGGCAGATTGTAATGCACCACGTTATCGCCAGTAACGTTGTATTGCTTTATAACATTCTCCCACGATTCTTTTGGACTGTTGTTTGCAAGATAAAGATACACAATATCATAAGGAGCAAGACGCTCATATTCCTCTTTTGAATGTGAGAGAGCTTCTTTGCATGGACTGCACCATGTGCCCCAGATGTCGAGCAGCACGAGTTTTCCCTTGTATGGCTCAATTATCTTTTGAAGCAAAGCTGCTCCTTCGCTATATTTTTCAAGATTATCGTTTGATTTCAGACTGCTGCGGTCGAAATTCTTCTTTTCTATAGCCAGATATGTGTCGTTGGCTTTTATAACCTTTTCAAGTGCCTTTGGATTAACAACCAAAGCCTTTAATGTGTCGAGTATTTCTGGGGCAATAGAACAACGTTCATAGTCTATGAGTTCGTAAACCTGTTTTGCAAGATAGGCGTCCTTTAGTTGTTGGCTGGCGTCAAGAGAGTCGAGTGTGTTCTTGGTGCTGTGTAGGGAAGCTATTGTTAGTTTCTTCTCAGCAATGGCTCTTGCCTCAGGAGTGTTTGCCTTCTTGTTAACTATATCTACAAAAGCTTTTTGCAGTTTAGAATCTTTCACATCAGGTTGTTTCTGTTTCCATTCGTTTACGATTTTCTTTTCTGCTTCATTCAGATTCAGTTCATCGATAAAGTCAATGATGTTTATAGTTATATTGTTGTCATCATTAACATCATCAATATATTCGTTTACGAATGCTTCGTATGAATAGTATGTGCAGTTGCTGTTTTTGAAGTATTCCCAGAACATATCGTGGGCATATTGGTTCAATTTCTTAGGCAGTTTGTTCTGTGGACAACTGAAGCGTGCTTGCCCAAACTGGCGAGCTATTTCTGAAAGGAAACTGCCTTTCTGATAGTCTATGAAACGTGTGGATAGAGTGGGGCTGGTGTTGCGAAGATTGTCTATTTTGTTGTAGGTAGCTTTTAGCATACTGTCAACAGATGCCATATATTTTTCGGCATCTTCGCCTCTTTCCATTCTTCTTTCGCCCCATGGGAATGGATATTTCAGCAATTCGTTCTGCACGCGTGCATCGTTGCCCATGAAATATCGGCGTCCTTCTTTGAAATCCCATAGCAGGAAATATGTTTTCCCTGGTTCAAAGATAGTGTTGATGAAGGTTCTTCTCCAGTCGCAACGCATCTCTGTAGCCTTTGAAAGTGGGAATGTTATAGAGAATCTGCCAAGAGAGTCGATTTTAGCATTATAGTCCTTTATGTCGAAATCAGCCTCACTACAATAATTAAAATCGAAGGTGTCATACTGCTTTAAGAAATCTGGCATATCCTTCAACCAGCCAATAATTGTAGTGCTGTCTGAAGAAACCGAATTGCTTACTTTGGTATCAGCAGTTAGTGTTTCTACAGGATAATCAGGCATGAAACGACTGTTTATCATAGAATATATAACCTTGCTGTTGCCAATCTGAATAGTGCGTTTGCCATTTTTATTTTTCCCCACTTTCACTTGCAGCTCCTTGTCTCCGTTGCAGATAACAAAATTAGCTTTCTCTCCGTTGTTCTTAACAGCAGGCTTTTGTTTGTAGTTCCAGAATTTAGAATCGTATATCACGCAATCATCGAAGAAAGCAATGTCCCAGTTGCCTGTATGCTCATTTCGCCAGTATGATGGGAAGAGTTGTGTTTGGCGTTCTTCCACACTTGTTATACCCAGAATTCTGAATGCTTCTTTGAAATCGCCTTCCGTAAGGTCAAACTTTAGTGTGTTTAATGGTAGAGGTTTGAAATGGAACACAACATCAAGTTTACCATCCTTGTTTGTTTGTATAAACTCGCCTAATGGCATACCTTCGGCATATACTATTGGATATTTCTTTCCGTCGGCTTGCAGGTTTGTTCCTTTGTCAAACTGAAATTTATAGTCGGGATAGTCTGAACGAAGAGAAATGTGCATATACACCTTTGTCTCCTCATTCGTCATTTCAACCTTTGTTATTTCAGCTGATGTATTGAAGAATCCGTCTCCACACATATTACTGTAATCAAAAGCAGGTTGATTCCACACTGTTGACTTTTGTGCCCAGCTGCATATTGCGCATAACAGGGCGATGCACATAAAAAAGAATCTGTTTCTCATGCTGTTTTTGCAGATTAATGATAAAACTTTAGCAAGCTCAGTTAATGTTAGTTTATGAGTATAAAAGTTTAACGTTTATGGGTTACTCTCAAAACTCACAAGTTGAGCTAATTGTGATACTAGGATTAATTGATTGCAAATATACAATAAAATTTTAATATTCAAACATCTTTTGTAAAAAAAACGGATTTTTTGTATTGATTCATGAGTTTTAGTTACCCAAAGCTTTTTGAAGCATGGTTAAATAATTTTACAAGATTAATAGGGACGTTGTTTTAAGTTTGCTTTGCGCAAAATGAAGAATTGTTCCTTAAAAATGTTGTACACCCTGCTTGCTCCCTCCTTGCACTCTGCTCCGTCCTTTATGGGATATAGGGCTTATAAAGCTACTTGTATGCTGCCAGTTTTATGGCAGTATGGGGAGTGTGTCGAGTGAATAACTTATTATGTCGAGAATGGTATTTTTGTATTCTTTATTTTGGATATAAAAAAACTGTGGCTTACACGTCTAAGGTGCAAGCCACATATAATCCTTTTAAAGTGTTAATGGTGCGACAAAGGCTTCCATCAGCACTTTTTACGCTGCAATATTAATCATTATATTTCAATATGCAAAATATATTGTTGTTTTTATAATAACATTTAATCTTTTTTTATTTGGATTTGTGAAATAGGCCCAGTAAATTTCGGTGTCAAAAAGAAAACCTTGAAAACCCCGTTTTTTAGGTTGAGACTTTGTCTCTTATGGTGTGGCTGTATGCTTTTCTTTGTATGCTTGTAGCATCCATCAAAAGCCTTCACCCACACCATCAGCCTTGCAGGCAATAACCTTAAAATCGGAAAAACCAAGAAAAAAATATGCGCTCCGCTAAATGACAATTTCTTCCCTTTGGTCAGAGGAACTCCTTCCTTCGCCTTTATGTTTACACCAGCTGCGCTGACAGCAAACGCTCAGTCAGTGACCGTTGGTTGGTAAATGATAAAGCAGTAAACTCAAGCTGTTTGTCCTCCTCTCCTTTTGGAGAGGTTGTGAGAGGGTCATAATTTCATTCACTCAATGAACTCGCTTTGTTCAAACAGCATTTCTATTGCAATTTAAAAGCAACAGGTGCGCTGTATTTTACACGTACAATGTAACCATTTAATTTACCTGGACTCCAACGTGGCATTGATGATACAACGCGTATAGCCTCACGGTCAAGTGATGGATCAACAGAACGTTCTACACGTACATCTGTAATAGAGCCATCGCACTCTACAACGAATGATACAATTACACGACCCTGAACACCGTTTTCCTGAGCTACTACTGGGTACTTAACATGGGTTGCGAGGTACTCAAGCAATGCACCGTTTCCACCTGGAAATACTGGCATCTCATCTACTACATCATAAATCTTCTTTGATTTTGATATTTTACTATTCTTTGTCGGTGTTACTTCTTTTATTTCTTGTTTGGGTATTTTTACAACAGGGTATGTACTGCTATAATGTCTATATGTTCCAACTATAATTAAACTGCCTGTAGGAACATCAATAATTTGGTCATCATAATAGAAAGTATTAGGCTCTTTGATAATTTTTACTTTGATGCAATCGTAATCGTCATTCATCGTGTAAGCAATAACACTACCATCATTTAAAACCTCACTAACTTTTACAGCTTTTGCTTTAATAGTTTGATTCTTTTGTGCTTGGCTGTAAATGCAGACAAAAGAAAAAATAATGAATAATAAAAACTTCTTCATATTGTGTTTTGATTTTGTTTGTTGCAAAGATATAACTTTTTTGTTACTCCGTTAATTACCGTATAATGAATCGTATAATTTTCGTCTAATGACTTTCCCGATATCTACAATTGTAATTATACGAAACAAAAAGCCTCCCCCATCCCCCTCCGGTAGGAGGCGCCTTCCTGGGATGAAATGCAGATTTCTGGGATGAATGGCAGTAAGGTGTTTTAGGGCAGAAAAGTGTTGTTCGTCACAAAGACTTTCCGTCTATCCCAATAATTTGGAGGGTATTATTTAGCGTCATAAATTTGCAACCGAAAACCAAGACATGTTTGCAACTTTTTTAATGCTCCAACTGTCTCTCATATGTAATTCTATTTTCGCAAAATGCTCAAGTTGTAAGTTAGTGAGTAGAGAGTTAAAACTCATAAACTTTAAACTTATGAACTAACAGAATTGAGTTTGCGGTAGATTAGTAGGTAATATGTAATAAACACAATTTATGGTTTAAAGTTTAAATCTCTCTTTGAGATCATTTACGCATAAGCAACATCTGTCGGGATGATATGTGTTGCTTTTTTATAAAGAACTTATGCAAATAACGAATATACTAAAAATGAGTAATATGAAAATTAACTCTTTAAGAATGCTCGCCCTCGTGGCTTCATTCATAACAACAATGACTGCTTCTGCCGAAATGGTGAACGACAGTCTTCTTGCTGACACAGCTCAGTGGTATAATAAGACCCATGAGTTGAGTGAGGTTACTGTGAAGAGTTCACTTCCTAAGATTCGCACAAATGCTGATGGTATGAAAGTAATCATCGCTGGTAGCGAACTTGAGAAGGTGGGTAACTCAAAGGATTTGCTCAAGCGTCTGCCAAGTATCAAGAAGGTGGATGATGATGGCGTTGAACTTTTTGGTCGTGGCGCAGCTGAAATCTATGTTAACGGTCGTAAGGTATATGATAATAGCGAATTGGATCAGATTCCTTCTGACCAAATTGTCAATGTGGAGATTATCACTAATCCTGGTGCGCGATATAAGGCTACAACCAAAGCTGTTGTTAAGATTAAAACAAAGCGTCCACAAGGTGAAGGTTGGGGATTCCGTGATGAACTGAAAGGTTATTATCGTGCAGGTATGAGTGTAAGAAATCAGCTTGATGTAAACTATCGTCATGGTGGTTTGGATATTGGCGGTTGGGTAATAGGTGAAAGTAGTAATACTCGCCAGCATCAGAATGAGCGTGTAGAATCTTACATAGGTAACAAGCTTCTTGTTCAAGACATAACCGAAACGGATTTTAAGGCAAAGAGTCGTGATTTGGATTTTGGATTGAAGACGAACTATATCTTCAACGAGAATCATTCTATAGGTGCTCGCTATGAGTATTATCGTTTGCCATATTCAAAGGCCGATTTGCTTTTTCCTTCAAAGTTCACTATAGATGGTGAGTATTTGCAGGAATCGCTGAGTGATGTGATTACTCGTGAACCAAGTTATCGTCATAATTTCAATACATATTATAGTGGTAAGATTGCTAATTGGCAGATTGATTTCAACTTAGACGGTGTGTGGTTTGATCATAAGCAACGTGGTGAAACAAGTGAGTTGATATCATTGCCAGGACAGGCTTCGCGTACTGATTACATAAAGACCTATACCCATAATAACAGTCGTCTTTATGCTGCAAAACTTGTGTTGGAACATCCACTCTTTGGTGGTAAGGTTTGTTTGGGCACAGAGTATGATGATACCCGTAGAACCTCAGTATCTGAGAATCCGAAGGCAACAGATGGTGATACAAAGGTTGATGAAAGAATATGGGCTGGGTTCTTGGAGTACAAACGTATGTTCTTTGGTAAGCTATCATTGAATGCTGGTTTGCGATACGAGAATGTTCAAAGTGAATACTATGATTTCGGTAAGCGTGAGATGGAACGTGATTATGATGACTGGTTCCCTTCTATAGGTCTTGCTATGCCTATAGGAAAGGTTCAGTTGGGTGCTCATTATGGTATTGATATAGCTCGTCCTTCATTTAACAACCTCTCTGAGGTGATATACTATGTAAATAGCTATTCTTATCAGACAGGTAACTCAAAGTTGAAGCCAACCTACACTCATAATATTTCACTTAATGCATCGTGGAAGTGGCTATGGGTTGAGGCTGCATATAATAAGATAGTTGATGATATACAAACAGAGAGTATTCGTTATTCTCAGGATAATGAACTCATCACTTTGATTCATCCTAACAACCTCTCTACTTATCATCGATATACTTTCCAGGCTTTTGCTTCGCCAACATTGTTTAATGTATGGCATCCTACTATTGGTGGTGTTATTACTGGTCAGGATTATGAGACGCTTACCCCTGATGGCAGTATGCAGAAGATGAACAATCCTGTAGTAACAGGTATATGGAACAATATGATAATACTGAAGAAGGGTTGGCAGTTTGGTGTTGACTTCTTCTTCCAGAGCTCAGGTGACTATGCTACTTATCATCTTCATAAGGCTTGCTTGAGTATTGATGCTCATGTAAATAAGAGCCTCTTTAACGATAAGCTCAACATCGGTTTCAAGGTGCAGGATATTACTCGTTCACGTGTTCAACCAGTAACTGTTTTTAGTGAGCGTAGCGTATGGGTAAAGAACAATAATCCTGTTTACTGTGAGCTTAAAGCAACATATAAGTTTAATGTAGCTGCTGATAAGTATAAGGGTAAAGGCGCTGGCGACCAAGTGAAGAATCGTATAAAATAGTTTATAATATTTTCGAAAAGGATTTTCCTGCTCTTAGTGGCAGGAAATCCTTGCGTAAAAAATGATTTTAAAGAAAGATGTACAAAACTCGTAACCTTCCGAATACACGTATTGATGTGGCTGATGCCTTAAGAGGTATAGCTGTGGCAGGTATCATTATCTACCATTCTGTAGAGCACTTCAATATTTTTACTACCGAACCAATATCTTATACACTTGCTTGTGATGATGTTGTGGGACGGATTATGGCTTGGCTTTTATCAGGCAAGATGTATGGTATCTTTGCCTTGCTCTTTGGTTTGAGCTTCTTTATAATGAACGATAACCAACAGCAGAAGCAACGCTCGTTCTCGCTTCGCTTTGCTTGGCGTATGAGTTTGCTTTGGGGCTTTGGTATTATCAATCTGTTGCTATATGATGGTGATATACTAATGATATATGCTCTGCTTGGATTGATGCTCATTCCTATAAGTTATCTGCCATCGGCTGTTGTGTGGTGTATTGTTGGTGTGCTTGTTCTTCAGCCAGTAGAGATATATCGACTTTGTTCGGGATGGTTTTTAGATGGTTCCGAGGTGTGGGCTTTAGCCGGAGCTATTGGTGATGCACATATGCACGGCTCTTTCCTTGAGAATGTGTCGAGCAATCTTCAGAATGGATTTTTCTTCAACATACTATACTTTGTGTATAGTGGAAGAATGACGCAGATACTATGTCTTTTCACTCTCGGAATGCAACTGGGGCGCCATCGTTTATTCTATGATGAGCATGATCATCTGCATTATTGGCATGTTGTTCTTGGGGCATCAACAGTTTTGGTGCTTGCATTGAGTCTGGTTGATTTTGGAGCACTTGAGCTTTGGCTCTCTCCAATATATAATCTTATGATTCTTTGCATGATTACCTCTGCGGTGGTGTCGGCATGGTATGCCTTTGCTGGTGTGAGGAAAGCGCTTCAGCATCTTTGCGTCTTCGGTCGTATGAGTCTTACCAATTATCTGCTGCAATCGTTGTTCGGAAGTGTTATCTTCTGTGGATTTGGTCTTGCTATGTATCGTCATGTAGGAATAACCTATGCAACACTCATTGGATTGGCTATGGTTGTAGGACAGTATTTTTTCTGTCGTTATTGGTTTAAGAATCATGATAGAGGACCTTTCGAAGCATTGTGGCGTAGGTTCACGTGGATAAGAATTAAATGTTGAATGTTGAATGTGTAGTGTGTAGTGTGTAGTTAGTCACCCAATGGGGCGATGTAGGAATGATTTAATTATGAATTTTTCAATTTTCAATAGCGAAGCTATATTTCGCATTAATTCCACACTCCACATTCTGAATTATTTATTATTTTTGCTTTTAGAAATTTATGGAAACAGAAAGAATTGTTTTACGACCTTGGCTTGACACAGATGCCGAGGCGCTATATAAATATGCAAGCGATCCCGATGTTGGACCTCGCGCAGGTTGGCCACCACATAAGTCGGTGGAGGAAAGCCTTGATGTTATTCGTAATGTGTTTAATCGCGATACAAACACTTGGGCTATAGTGCTTAAAGAAACTGGTCAAGTAATTGGTGCTATGGGGTATGGTGCATCGTGCGATTGCAAGATGCCAACCCGAGAAGGAGAACCAATTGTAGGCTATTGGGTGGCTAAGCCTTATTGGAACAAAGGTTATTGTACTGAGGCATTGCAGTTGATGTTGGATTATATCCGCAAGAATACATCGTTAACATCGTTGCTTTGTGGTCATTTTGTTGATAACCCTGCATCTGGCCGTGTTATGGAGAAATGTGGCTTAGTTCCTACAGGTGAAGAATGTATTGACGAATCACAGTATATGGGTGAAGGAAGGCCAATACGTATATATAGATTAGAATTAAAAAAATGAATATTAGATTAGAAAAACCACAAGATTACCGCGAGGTAGAAAATCTTACTCGCGAAGCATTCTGGAATGTATATCGTCCAGGATGTACAGAACACTATGTTCTTAATCAATATAGAAATGATGCTAACTTTATTCCTGAACTTGACTTTGTGATGGAAGAAGATGGGAAGATTATTGGTCATGTGATGTATTCAAAGGCTGCGCTTACTCTTGAAGACGGCAGTTCTTTCCCTATCTGGACCTTTGGACCTATTAGTATTCATCCTGATTACAAACGCAAGGGTTATGGACTTAAACTGTTGCAGTATTCAATGGAGAAAGCAAAGGAAATGGGAATAAAAGCTCTTTGCATGGAAGGTAAGATAGGATTCTATAAGCATGCAGGATTTGATGTTGCAAGCAAACTGAAAATCCATTATCATCTTGAACCAAAGGACGCAGAAGTGCCTTACTTCCTTGCACAGGAACTCGTTCCTGGTTATCTTGATGGAGTAGAAGGTACATATTGTCCGCCAAAGGGCTATTTCGTTGCTGACGAAAATCCTGAGGCTTTCGAGGCTTACGAAGCAACTTTCCCGCATAAGGAAAAGGATTTCCAGCCAGAGCAGCTTCCGCAATTCTGTCAGAGTTGTGGTATGCCTCTCACCAATAAGGAGGGTTGTGGTACCAATGCCGATGGCTCTACAAATTTCGACTATTGTCAATATTGCTACAAGGATGGCAAGTTCTTGCAGGAGTGTACTATGGACGAGATGATAAACCATTGTTCTCAGTTCATTGATGAGGTGAACAAGAATATGCCTAAACCAATCACAAAGGAAGAATACATACAGATGATGTATGGTTTCTTCCCAATGTTGAAGAGATGGAAAAAATGATTAGGCTATGGCATGTACATTAGAATATATTGATTACGTCTGCTCCCAAATACAGGGAGTAGGCGTTGTCAGATCAAGAAAGATGTTTGGCGACTGGTGTATATATGTTGACGAGAAGCCAATCATTCTTGCTTGTGACAATCTTTGTTATGTGAAAATGTTGCCAGAGATTGCAGATATGATGCATGGTGCTTGGACTGGATTCCCTTATGATGGAGCCAAAGAGCATTACATTCTCGATATTGAACATCGTGACAATGCTATTCCTGTTATACAGGCATTGCTGCCTCTGCTTCCTTATCCAAAGAAAAGGAAAAAATAATTGTAATTAGATAAAATGAAAGGGATATTGTATGTTCTGCTTAATAATTTTGCAGATCATGAATGCGTTGATTGTAAAAGAAGATAAAAAATGGATCAAAAGAGGATTTTAAACTTTTTACGACAGCTGAAAGCCAATAACAATCGTGATTGGTTTCATGAGCATAAAGGAGAATACGATATTGTGAGGGCTGATTTTGAACATGGAGTTCAGCAGGCTATAGAACGCATTTCTACTTTCGACCCTGATATTGCTTATGTTCAGGTGAAGGATTGTACTTATCGTTTCAATCGTGATACACGTTTTTCTGCAGATAAGTCGCCTTATAAGACACATCTTGGAGCCTATATTAATGCAAAAGGTAAAAAGGCACTTCGTGGTGGATACTATATCCATATAGAACCCGAACACAGCGTGCTTGCTGTGGGAAATTATTGGTTACCAACGAATATCCTTACTTCGTGTCGCAATGAGATGATGGCAAATACTGATGAGTGGCTTAAATGTGTAGAGAATAAGGATTTCATGAAGTATTATGCCAATGTTGATGATAGAGCAGATGTTGATAACTGGGATAAGCCACAGGGCTTTGGATTGTCGAGGTTAAAGACCTGTCCTTCAGGCTTCCCCAAAGACTGGGAACATATAGAATATCTGCGTCTTAAAGATTATTGTGCTTGGCATTCTGTTTCTAATACATTCTTTGAGGGTGACGGATGGCTTGATGAAATGGAACGCATTTTTCGTGCTGGTAAGCCGATGATGGATTTTATGAACTCTGTTATTGATGATTATGAATAAGAAAACAAAAGAATGGCAATAACAAACGAGAGATTACAGCAGACATTCAGTGAAGGAGGTGCTCAGGAGATTTATCAAGAGGTGAAGGCTGGGGGCGATTTCCTTGGTTTTGCTCGCCGATATATCTTTAGTGATGATTATCGTGTGGCAAGGAGTGCTCTGTGGGGACTTACTAAGGCCAGCAACGAGGAATTGGCACAGTTGCAGGTGCTGCTCAGCGAACTTATTGAGCAGGCTATGAAGAGCGATAACTCTTCTGTAAGACGACTGACACTGAACATCATTGAGCGGTTGGATATGCAGGAAGATGATCTTCGTACAGACTTTCTTGAATTCTGTTTGGAACGCATGATGAATGTCGAAGAGTATTCTGGTATTCAGACTCTTTGTATGAAACTCGCCTTTCGTATGTGTAAGTTCTATCCTGAACTGATGGATGAACTGAAACGTACCCTTGAATCAATGGAGGTTGACTATTACAAGCCTGCAGTGAGATGCGTTAGGCATAGAATTTTGAATGGGAAATTAAAGTAGAGAAAATGAATGTATTGATAATAAACGGAAGTCCTCGTAAGAATGGTTTGATTTCGCAGATGCTTGGCATAATGCAAGACGAGGCAGAACAGAAGGGCGATAAGGTGCAGACTGTATTCACCAACGACCTGAATATTAAACCATGCGTTGGTTGTATGGCTTGTAGAACTAAGGGTAAATGTTCTATGTCGGACGACGACTCTCAGCGTGTGTTGAAGATGATGCAAGACGCTGATGCCATCATCATGGGTGCGCCTTGCTATTGGGGTAATATCCCAGGACAGATGAAAGTGCTGTTCGACCGTATTGTCTATGGTATGATGCGCGACACACCTCGTTTCCCTGAGCCATTGATGAAGGGCAAGAAATGTATTCTCGTCAGCACTTGCACCACACCGTGGCCGTTTTCGTCTTGGTTTAAGCAGTCGCGAGGTGCCATCCGTGCATTGCGAGAGGTTTGTCGTTATTCTGGTTTCAAAATCGTAGCTACAATAGAGCGTGGTGGTACGGCAATGCATCCGCAGCTATCGGAGAAAGACAAACAGAGATGCAGGAAAGCGGGGAGGAAGTTAAGAGTTAGGAGTTAGGAGGTAGAAGTTAGGAGTTAGGAGGTAGGAGTTGGAAATTCAGAATGGTATTCACACCTCCTGAATGTCATTTCCAATCGGGAAAACGGCTTCGATGCCGATCAATGTCATTTCTTAAATTGATTATGAACTCTGGTACACTGACAGTATTGTTTGAAGATCCTTTTTGGATTGGTGTGTTCGAGATGATCGATCGCAAGGGTTTGCGTGCCTGTAAGGTAACGTTTGGTGCTGAACCAACGGAGAAGGAGGTGATGGAGTTTGTTGATAAAAACTGGCATCAGCTGAAGTTTAGCGATGCTTGTTCTGATTATGCCTTGCAAGCGGAACGAAAGCCGAGGATTAATCCAAAGCGAATGATTCGTGAGGCAAAGAAACAGATGCAGTCGCAAGGTATAGGCACAAAGTCGCAGCAAGCATTGAAATTGCAGCAGGAACAAAACAAAACCGAACATAAACAACGCCTGAATGCAGAGCGTGAAGCTGATAAACAGCGAAAGTTCGACCTTCGACAGGCTAAGAAAAAAGAAAAGCATAAAGGACATTGATAAGAATGAAAAAAGAAATAAACCCTAAAGAGAGCAGTCGTGCTCAAATGGATGGTGGTCATGCTGCAATGTTCCTACAATATTTGCAGGATGAAATAAAGAAAATATAAAACAGTGAAATCAAAGATAGAAACAATAGAGTTTTATAGCAAGGCTCTTGATAAAAAGATGGCTGCTACGGTTTATGTGCCAGCCAATTATGTAGATGGTCTGTCTGTTCTTTATTTTATGCATGGACGAAGTGGTGATGAAAATATCATTCATGCTCTTGAGATGCAGACTGTTGCCGACAAGATGATAGGCGAGGGACGGATGCGCCCTATGTTGATTGTTTGTCCACGAATGGAGAATGCATTGGGACTAAATGCTTATGGTGACTATTTCTTCGACGAGGTTATGCCACTTATAGAGCAACGATATAAAACCACTACACGTTTTATTGGTGGTTGCTCGGCAGGGGGATATATAGCACTAAACTATGCGCTTTTGCATCCTACAATGTTTACTCGTGTTGGTGGTCATATGCCAGCCATAGATGAACAACTTGATGATGAAGACTTGCATTATTTTGGTACCCACGATGTATGGGAAGCAAACAATCCTCTTTCCCTTGCTCGTCAATGCTCATTACCTGCAGAAATAGCATTTTATCTGGATGCAGGCGATGAAGATGAGGGAGGCTTCTATCGTGGATGTGCTCTGCTTGCCAAAACACTAAAGGCACGTGGTGTTCAAGTAGAGAATCATCTCAACAAAGGGCATCACTCGGTTCAATATATCAAGGAGAATTTTGAAAAGTATCTTTTGTTCTATGGAATATTATGAATGCAATATTATATATTCACGGAAAAGGTGGTAGTGCAACAGAAAGTGAACACTACAGAATGTTGTTTGCTGATAGCGAAGTAATAGGCTTGGATTATCAAACGTTCACTCCCTGGGAAACAGGTAAGGAGATACGCATAGCCGTAGAAGAACTAAAAGGCAAATATGAAAATATTATTCTGATTGCTAACAGTATAGGAGCATTCTTCAGTATGAATGCAGGCATTGACGACATGATTCAGAAGGCCTACTTTATCTCTCCAATCGTTGATATGGAGAAACTGATTACCGATATGATGAAGTGGGCAAGTGTTACAGAGTACGAACTGGAATCAAAAGGTGTGGTTCATACAGACTTTGGTGAAGACCTGTCTTGGGATTATCTGTGTTACGTAAGAAACCACCCAATCAAATGGAATGTGCCAACGCAGATTCTTTATGGCAGCAAAGATCATCTAATGTCTATTGATACTATCACCAATTTTGCCAAAAAGCACAACGCCTCTTTAACTATTATGGAGAATGGCGAACATTGGTTTCATACAGAAGAACAGATGGCATTCTTAGACAATTGGATAAAATGAGAATAGAACTTGTAACTAATTATAGCAGTTTGTAGTTTTGCGGTCAAATTAATTCTTACAAGAAATTCGTAATTAATATTTTTCAATGAAAATAGTAAAAGAAA
>DGRY01000116.1 GCA_002391185.1 Prevotella sp. UBA4376 | reverse complement strand
CATGATATCGGCTTCTTCAAAGCCTTTGATTATATTCATCTGAATCCTTATGAAAGCCAGCTTTCTTCGGTTTCCGATAAATATAATCCCTCCTATCCTCGGCTTCTCATGCTTAATCTTGGAAAATATAGCGCTGATGCGCCATTGCACAATCGTGCAAATGATATCAACCTAACAACTTTGAACATTGAGTTTTGGAGATTGATTTTTTTCAGCAAGTAACTCAAGCAAGTTGGTTAGCCCTTTCCTTTTGGAGAGGGATGGGAGAGGCTACTATTGATTTATACTCTTCCTCAAAATTTGGTGTGAACACTCCTTTGCCAATATTATTGAGAATTTCTTCCTTTGTCCAAAAACGACCGCCATCAAGTTCTTCGCTATTGGGCTTTACCTCACCATCATAGATTGCCTTGTGAACATAAACAAGTTCACGCTCACGCTTTCCTTCAAAAACATAGTGTCCGAGGGATTCGGGAGTAAAATCGGTAATTCCAAGTTCTTCTCTTACCTCACGTTTAAGAGCCTGTTCTATGTTTTCTCCAAGATCAACATGTCCACCGCAGGCGGTATCCCATTTATTTGGCTGTATGTCTTTCCATTCTGGTCGATGTTGCAGGAATAATTCTCCCTTAGAATTAAATAGGTGTAGATGAACCACGGGATGAAGTATCTTGCTGCCATCATGTGCCTTGCCACGGCTAACGGCACCAAGGATATTGCCATCTTCATCTACTATTGGGAATTGTTCGTTTTGATTATCTGTCATAATTATAGTTCTAATACTGAGGTGAAAATGTTAGAGAATTCCTTTTGGATGTCTTTAGGATTTGTTTTGAATAGTCCGAAAAGGGAAGAACCGCTACCAGACATAGCTGCATATTCTGCTCCCATATCATATAGTTTTTCTTTTATTGCTTTCAGTTCGGGGTGCATGTTGAAAACTGGTGTTTCGAAATCATTAACGAGTTCGTTCTTCCATGTCTCAATGGGCTGGCGAACTATATCGCGACAATTTTTAACTGGTTTGCTGCAGCATATCTGTGCATAGGCTTCCTTTGTGCTTACTGCTATATCTGGTTTTATAACAGCTATATAATATCCGTTTAGATTACCTTTAGGACCATCAACAGGTTCGAGAATATCGCCTATTCCTGTTGCGTAAGAAGGTTCGGCAGAGATAAAGAAGGCGCAGTCGGCTCCAAGCTTTGCAGCATAACGCTCCATCTCGGCATTACCTATATTAAGACGGAACCGTTCATCGAGCAACTTTATCATGAAAGCAGCATCGCTTGAACCGCCTCCCAGTCCTGCCTGAGAAGGAATATGTTTAAATAGGTGAGCGTGAACACGAGGCAGTTTATAGTCGTGTGCCAACAGATTATAGGCTTTAACCACAAGATTGTCGCTCTCATTGCACTCCACGGCATTACCAGTTACCTTCAAGTCGCAGTCTGCCTCGGATGGAAATTTCTCATCCATATATTTTATCTCAAGGGCATCGTGAAGTGGAATAGGGTAGAAAACAGTTTCAAGCGTGTGATAACCGTTCTCTAACACTCCTGTTATGTTTAATCCAAGATTTATCTTGGCGCATGGAAACGTAATCATAGTTCTTTGTTGTTTAGTTATACCACAAAATTACAAAAAATATATAAACTTACTATTCGAAAACATAAATAAATTTGGCATTGCTCTCTTTTTTTTAAGAAACTTGTGCGAGAGTGTAACGTTGTGGAAACGGGCATTTCTCTCGTTTTTACGTAACTCTGCGCTCTATTTGCGCGAACTTACTGGCACTCGGAAATGGAAAATAAAAGCAAGCTTTTTTTTGCATTTCTCTCGTTTTTACGTAACTTTGTAAGCAAAACAATTTAATAATGCCAGAAAATAATAGTTCAAATAGTAGAAAGCGTCGTAGTTCGGCGCCCATAGATCCAACATATGGTCATCTGCAACCGCAAGCCGTAGAAATAGAAAAGGCTGTTCTTGGTGCATTGATGATTGATAAAGACGCATTCTCTGTTATATCGGAGATTATACGTCCAGAAAGTTTCTATGAACCACGTCATCAGAAAATATATACTGCTGTTCAGGCTCTCAACATGAGTGAACGCCCTGTAGATATTATGACTGTTACAGAGGAATTGCGTCATGAGGGTACTCTCGAAGATGTTGGTGGTCCTGGTTATATCCTTGAGATTAGTTCTAAGGTTGCTTCTTCTGCCAATGTAGAATATCACGCACACATCCTTGCACAAAAATTTCTTGCTCGCCAGCTAATACAATTTGCAAGTAGGATAGAGGAAAAGGCATTTGACGAAACAGCTGATATTGACGAGCTGATGCAGCAGGCAGAGGGTAGTTTGTTTGAGATATCTCAGAAGAATATGAAGACCGACTACACACAGATTGACCCTGTGTTGCAGCAGGCGGTAGATATTCTTCAGAAGGCATCGCAGAATACATCTGGTCTTACTGGTATTCCTACAGGTTTCACTGACCTTGATGATATAACGAGTGGATGGCAACCTTCTGACCTTATTATTCTTGCAGGACGTCCTGCCATGGGTAAAACCTCTTTTGCATTGAGTTTGGCAAAGAACATTGCCGTTGACTATCGCAATCCAATAGCGTTCTTCTCTCTTGAAATGAATAACGTTCAGCTTGTTAACCGATTGATTTCAAATACATGCGAAATTTCAGGTCACAAGATTCTGAACGGACAGCTTAATCCTGCAGAGTGGGAGCGACTTGATAAAAATCTTAGAAAACTTACAGGTGCACCTATTTATGTAGATGATACTCCTGGTTTGAGTGTATTTGAGCTAAGAACAAAGGCACGTCGTCTTGTAAGAGAGAAGGGTATCAAAATTATCATGATCGACTACTTGCAGCTGATGAATGCTGCTGGTATGCGCTTTAATAACCGTCAGGAAGAGGTTTCTACCATTTCTCGTTCATTGAAAGGACTTGCCAAGGAGCTCGACATTCCAATCATTGCCTTGTCTCAGTTGAGTCGTAATGTAGAAAACCGTGAAGGACTTGAAGGAAAGCGACCTCAGCTTTCCGACCTGCGTGAATCGGGAGCCATCGAGCAGGATGCCGATATGGTGCTCTTTGTTCATCGTCCAGAATACTATCACATCTATCAAGATGAAAAGGGTAATGATCTTCATGGTATGGCTCAGATCATTATAGCCAAGCACCGTAAGGGTGCTACGGG
>DGRY01000195.1:4796-5475 GCA_002391185.1 Prevotella sp. UBA4376 | reverse complement strand
CCTTACACTATGTGTATAACACACCCGAAGACCGTATTGTCTGGGATGTGGGACACCAGGCTTACGGGCACAAGATACTTACAGGACGACGCGACAAGTTTTGCACAAACCGCAAATTACATGGAGTGATGCCTTTCCCATCACCATTAGAAAGCCAGTATGACACATTCACCTGCGGACATGCCTCTAACTCTATATCAGCTGCACTCGGTATGGCTGTAGCTGCCGAAAAAGAGAACAAACAACGTCATGTTGTAGCCGTTATTGGCGATGGAGCCATGAGCGGTGGATTGGCATTTGAAGGACTCAACAATGTGTCGAGTACACCAAACGACCTGCTTATAATACTCAACGACAACGACATGTCTATAGACAGAGCTGTGGGCGGTATGGAACAGTATCTATTAAACCTTGACACCAATGCTACCTACAACAAGTTGCGCTTCAAGGCAAGCACATGGCTACACAGTAAAGGCTACCTTAACGAAGAACGTCGCAAAGGCATCATACGTCTAAATAACGCCCTGAAAAGCGCACTAAGCCATCAGCAGAACATCTTCGAAGGAATGAACATACGCTACTTCGGTCCTTATGACGGACACAACGTAAAAGAAGTAGTGAGAATACTCCGACAACTAAAGGATATGAAAGGTCCAAAGTTGCTTCATCTGCACACAAC
>DGRY01000195.1:0-4717 GCA_002391185.1 Prevotella sp. UBA4376 | reverse complement strand
GCAGAGAAAGAAGCTACTATATGGCACGCTCCAGGAAAGTTCGACCCCGAAACAGGAGAGCGCATAATGGAAGATACCTCAAATCTGCCACCACGCTATCAAGACGTTTTCGGTGAAACACTGCTCGAACTGGCACAACAAAATCCACGCATAGTGGGTGTAACACCTGCCATGCCAACAGGTTGTTCTATGAATATCATGCAGAAAGCTATGCCTGACAGAGTATTCGATGTGGGAATTGCCGAAGGACATGCAGTGACCTTCTCTGGGGGTATGGCAAAAGACGGATTACAGCCATTCTGCAACATATATAGTGCCTTCGCGCAACGCGCCTACGACAATATCATCCACGATGCAGCCATCCTCAACCTCCCAGTTGTGCTATGCTTCGACCGAGCAGGACTTGTGGGGCAAGACGGTCCAACACATCACGGTATGTTCGACATGGCAGCCCTACGTCCCATTCCTAACCTCACCATAGCATCACCAATGAATGAACCTGAGCTTCGCAAACTTATGTACACAGCTCAACTGCCTGATAAAGGCACATTCGTTATACGCTACCCACGAGGCAGAGGCGTAACACGCGATTGGCGTTGTGCATTGGAAGAAATAAAAGTTGGAACAGGGCGCAGACTTAGCACATCCAAAGATTTCAAATTCAACAACGACAATACAGGCGGTGCTGTTGCCATCCTCACAATTGGGCCAATAGGAAACGATGTTGAAAGCATCATACAAGAGCTAAACACCGAAGCCACCAATTGGTCAAAGGGATATGCACACTACGATATACGATTCCTTAAGCCACTCGACAACGAATTGCTCACCGAAGTTGCCAATAATTTCACGCATATCATTACTGTTGAAGACGGAGTGCGAAATGGAGGCATGGGGTCAGCAGTTATGGAATGGATGAGCGACCACAACTACTATCCACATGTGAAACGACTGGGCTTGCCCGACCACTTTGTGGAACACGGAGCTATCAACGAGCTCAAAGCCATCTCAGGTATTGATCACAATTCTATAAAACAAGCCATTGAAGCTTGGATAAAATGATGAAAGGAAACACAAAATGAAAATCATCATTGCTGGCGCTTACGCCATAGGAACATATTTGGCAAAACTGCTCTCTCGTAACAATCAAAACATTGTGCTGATGGACGAGAGTATTGAACATCTGGAAAAAATCGGAGCCGACTATGACCTCATGACAATGAATGCCTCGTGCACAAGTCCAAAAAGTTTGAAGGAAGCAGGAGCCGATAAGGCTGATTTGTTCATTGCCGTAACTCCAGATGAAAGCAAGAACCTTGCAGCCTGCACATTAGCAAAGGCTCTTGGTTCTAAAAAAACTGTTGCCAAGGTTGACAACTACGAAATGGTGACACCAGAGATGGAAGAATTTTTCCATGATAAACTGGGCATCAATTCAATGATATATCCAGAGATGCTGGCTGCAAAAGATATCAACAACGGTTTAAAGATGTCGTGGGTGCGTCAACGATGGGATGTTCACAACGGAGCACTCGTAATGTTGGGAATAAAGCTTCGCGAAACCTGCGAGATTCTAAACAAACCACTCAAAGATATCAGTGGTCCGGATGACCCATATCACGTTGTTGCCATAAAGCGAGGAGCCGACACCATCATACCTGGAGGTAACGACATATTGAAACTCTACGATATGGCATACTTCATGACCACCCGTCAATATATTCCTTACATACGCAAAATAGTAGGTAAGGAGCACTATGTTGATGTAAAGAACGTAATGGTTATGGGAGGCGGACGCACTGCTGTGAGAGCCGTTAAGACTATGCCCGAATACATGGATGTGAAAATCATAGAGAAAGACGATCAGCGCTGTGAACGCCTTAACGAACTCCTTGACGGTGAAAACGCCCTTGTTATCAATGGCGACGGACGTGACATATCACTACTTATCGAAGAAGGCATCCGCAACACTCAGGCTTTCGTTGCTCTCACAGGCAATGCCGAGACAAATATTCTTGCATGCCTCACTGCCAAACGACTTGGAGTTAGAAAAACTGTAGCAATGGTAGAAAACGTGGATTACGTAAGCATGGCTGGCAATCTCGACATAGGAACCATAATCAACAAGAAAGAGATTGCAGCAAGTCACATCTACCAAATGATGCTTGACGCAAACGTTCACAACGTGCGATTCCTAATGACAGCAGATGCTGATATCGCTGAGTTTATTCCTGTTGAAGGTGCAAAGATAACAAGAAAAAAAGTTAAGGATTTGTCACTGCCTGTAGGAATGACCCTTGGCGGTCTTGTTAGAAACGGACAGGGTTACCTCATATCAGGTAACACCCAGATAGAAGCAGGCGACTCTGTAATGGTGTTCTGCCATCACGTGGAGATGAAAAAGATAGAAAATCTGTTTAACTAATGATCAACTGGAAAACCATACACAAGATTATAGGTGCATTGCTCGGAATAGAAACAATGCTGATGATGCTATGTGCTGCCGTAGCCTTCTATTACGGAGAAGACGACACCATAGCCTTTGTCATCACCATTGTACTCACAATGCTATCAGCAATAGTACTCGAATACAAGGGGCGAAAGTCTGATAACTCTATGTCGCGCAAGGACTCTTTTCTTGTAGTATCGCTCACATGGGTAATATTCAGTTTTTTCGGAATGCTTCCTTTTCTTATAAGTGGTTACATCCCGAATATCACCGATGCTTATTTTGAAACCATGAGTGGTTTCACCACCACAGGTGCCACCATTCTCAATGACGTTGAACGACTTCCTCACGGACTTCTTTTCTGGCGTTCTATGACACAATGGATAGGCGGATTGGGAATAGTGTTCTTTACTATAGCCATTCTTCCATCGTTTGTAGGAGGATCGGTAAAGGTCTTTGCTGCAGAGGCAACAGGTCCTATGCGAAGTCGTCTGCACCCGCGCCTATCAACTAACGCCAAATGGATATGGAGCATATATCTCCTTCTCACCGTAGCATGTGCAACATGCTATTATGTTGGAGGCGCTCACTTTTTCGACTCTGTAAACTATGCCATGTGTACCACCGCCACAGGTGGTTTCTCACCGCATAACGATTCGGCAGAGTTCTTCCATTCACCGTTCATAGAATATATCTGTATTCTATTCTGTTTCCTTTCAAGTATCAATTTCACCTTACTATACCTTGCGGTAATAAAAAGGCGTCCTGGAAATCTGTTCAAAAGCACCGAGTTCAAGTTCTTCTTGATAATAGTTGCGAGTTTCACACTCTTTATCATGGCAGAGTTGATAATGCGCAATCATTATGAATTGGAGAAGGCATTTAGAGTGGCACTATTCCAAGTGGTGTCATTTATATCAACAACAGGTTTGTTCAACGATGATGCTGCCAAATGGCCACACATCACATGGGTGCTGCTGGCAGTATGTATGTTCATTGGTGGCTGTGCAGGCAGCACAGCCGGAGGTTTTAAATGTATCCGAGGCGTAATGCTTATTAAAGTGGTGCGTAATCAGTTTAAACAGCTACTCCACCCTAACGCTGTGCTACCACTCAAGATTGACGGGCAGAATGTGGAACAACAGAAACGAGTAACCCTTTTGGCATTCCTTACAGTATATCTACTCATCTGCCTTGTAATGTCGTTTGTTCTTATAGCCGCAGGTATAGACAGCACCAACTCAATAACAATCATACTCAGTTGCATAGGCAATGTAGGCCCTACACTCGGTATTGAGATTGGTCCAACAATGAGTTGGGCAGACCTCCCGGTATTTGTGAAATGGATATGCTCATTCGTTATGCTTGTTGGACGTTTGGAAATATTTTCAGTACTCATCATCTTTACCCCTCAATTTTGGACAAAATAAGAAACAGTATTATCAACAATATAACATTATCAACATTTATTATATGGAACCAATAAAATTTCAACCATTACTCAAGTCAACCATCTGGGGTGGCAACAAGATTATTCCTTTCAAACACCTCGATTCTAATCAGGAGAATGTAGGTGAAAGCTGGGAAATATCAGGTGTAAAAGACAACGAAACTGTCGTTAAGAATGGTATTTACGCTGGCAAGAAACTCAACGAAGTAGTTGCCGAACTAAAGGAGAAATTGCTTGGAGAGGAAAACTACAAGCGATTTGGCAATGAATTCCCATTGCTCATTAAATTCATTGATGCACGTCAGCAACTTTCTATTCAGGTTCACCCAACTGACGAACTCGCACAGAAAAGAGGTAAGGAACGTGGTAAGACCGAAATGTGGTACATCATGGATTCTGACAAGGATGCAAAACTTCGCAGCGGTCTTAAGAAAGAGATTACACCAGAAGAATATAAAGAAATGGTGGAAAACGACACCATCACCGATGCTTTGGCAGAATACAATGTAAAGGAAGGTGATTGTTTCTTCCTGCCAGCTGGTCGTATTCACTCTATCGGCACAGGCTGTTTCCTTGCAGAGATTCAGCAGACAAGTGATGTTACCTATCGCATCTATGACTTCAAGCGAAAAGACAAGGACGGCAACTATCGCGAACTGCACACTGAACAGGCGGCAGAAAGCATCAATTATGCCGTTTTGAACGATTATCGCACACACTATACTCCTGAGAAGAACAAAGGCATCACGCTTGTCAGCTGTCCGTATTTCACAACTGCCGTGTATGACCTTGATGAGGAAATGACAATCGACTACGCA
>DGRY01000150.1 GCA_002391185.1 Prevotella sp. UBA4376 | reverse complement strand
CCATAAATTCAAAGGCAAATCAGTATCAGCCATTGAATTGAAAGAACATCCTGATTGGGAGGTGGATTATGTTGTGGCTACTCCACGAATGGCTGAGTATATCCGTGTGAGTGCAAGTATATATGGTATTTATCTAAAGTATGTTGCACCCGAAGATATTCATGTATATTCCATAGATGAGGTGTTTATGGATGTTACCGACTATCTTAAAACCTATGGAAAGAATCCGCATGATATGGCTATGGACATTATTCATGATATTCTCAAACAGACGGGAATCACGGCTACTGCTGGAATAGGAACAAATCTGTATCTTGCAAAGGTGGCTATGGATATCGTGGCAAAACATGTGCCGGCAGACAAGGATGGTGTGCGAATAGCCGAACTTGATGAGATGAGCTATCGCAGACAGCTTTGGGATCACAATCCTATAACCGATTTCTGGCGAGTAGGACGAGGAATCGCCAATAAGTTAGCAATGTGCGGCATTACTACTATGGGACAACTTGCACGTATGTCGGAGCAGAATGAAGCTCTGCTCTATAAACTCTTTGGCGTTAATGCCGAACTGCTCATCGATCATGCTTGGGGATGGGAGCCTTGCACCATGAAATATATCAAGACGTATAAACCAGAAGTACGGTCCATAAGTCAGGGACAGGTGTTGCAGTCGGCTTATGATTTCAAGAAGGGGAGGGTTGTGGCTAAGGAAATGGCAGAGGCTATTGCTCTTGATCTTGTAGAGCGCCGACTTGTAACTAATCAATTGGTGCTCACCATAGGTTATGACCGAGAGTCGCTGAATGATTCGGCAGTAAGAGGACAATATGAAGGAGAGGTGGGGATTGATTATTATGGACGACTGGTGCCTAAGCATGCACATGCAACGGCAAATCTTCAACGCTTCACCTCTTCAACACGCATCATCCGTGACGCCATTCGTTCTCTTTATGAGGATATTGTTAATTCTAAATTCTATGTTCGTAGATTGAATATTACGGCTTGTAATGTTATTCCAGAAGAAGTGGCTAAACAGCAGAAAAAACAACCTGTGCAGCTTGATCTATTTACCGATTATGATAAAGTCAGGAAAACGGAAGCAAAGATAGAAACAGCGTTAAAACGAGAACGCAGAATGCAAGAGGCAGTTCTTAATATAAAAAAGAAATTTGGCAAAAATGCTATACTTAAAGGTTTGAACTTTGCTGATGGCGCAACAGCGAGAGAACGTAATAAACAAATAGGAGGACATAAGGCATGACAAATAAATACGATGATATTATCAATCTGCCACATCACGTTTCTAAGGTGCATCCTCAGATGTCAATGCAGGCACGAGCAGCTCAGTTTGCTCCCTTTGCAGCCCTTACAGGTTACGATGATGCTATTGCTGAAACCGAAAGTGACTATTAAAATATCGCTCCAAGTCTTGTTAAAGCAAGTTTGGAGTTTTTACTCAACAGAATTGTATGCGAACGTATAGAAACGTTTTGTTGTTTCAAAAAAAAGTGTTATCTTTGTGTTGTTAAATTCGATGAATTACACATGCGTGATAAGGCTGTCAAAGCCACACCAAAACACAAGAGTGACAAGGCAGTGGCTCTAATATGACTCTACTATGAGTCTACAATGACTCTACAGTGACTCTAATCGCGCAATAATCGCGAATTAGAGAATCGTTAGAGAACGATTAGAGAAAGGTTAGAGAACGGTTAGAGGAATAAGGGAGGAAAAACGGTTCAATAGTAAATTTTATGTGTCTCTAAATATTCTGAATATTCCGAAAACTCAGAATACTCATAAAAAACAGAATAATCATAGCACTAAAACTTGATATCTTTCAACAATTGTTATATCTTTGCAATGTCTTAGTCACTAAAAACGTAGTAATATGAGAAAGTTGTTTTGTATTCATAAATTGCTAAAGTTTGCTTGCGCTATTGTTGCAATTATAATATGTGGGTGTTCACAAAAGGTGAAGCATCAAAGTATAAAGCCTATTCCGTCGAATGTCAATATGAGAGATATTGTTGATGCCAAGTTGGCTGCAGAGTTTACTGTGAAGGATTTCGATTGGCATAATAATAAACTGCATTTGACATTATTCTTAGAGAATATCTATGAAGGAAAGATTATTGATGCTGTGCAGCCTGGTGAAACTTTGTTTTTCGCAGACGATACCATAATAGTGAAGGATGAAAAGATAGATAATGACATCATAACAATAAACAATGGAATAGAAGAGGGTGGGGCATATCTTCAGAAACGAAATGATGGAAATTATCGGTCGCTATTGCTTGATGACCATTCGGTATATACTGAATTAGGTGAAACGACTCTAAATCTATCTACCAACCTCACAATTATAGATTGTGGTGACAATCCTGAAGATTCATACGATACCATTCGAACATCTCATAAGCAATATCTTGATGGTGTGAAGGAGTATAAAAAGGAATTCTGTAGCTTAAATACTGTTGTCACCATAAAGAATGGTGTTGTAACCACTATTACTCGTAGGTGGATACCTTAAAAGTACTCTATATCAACCTCTCACCTCCTCCCCCCTATTAAAGGGTAATTTGCAGAGCGGATAATATACTGTTTAGGTTTTCTATCACTTTTTTGTATATTTGGTAAAATGTTGTACAAAATAGATAAAAAACATCTCGAGACCGTCTCGAAGGGTTACCGGAGGCATATCGAAGGTATGTAAAAGAATAGAAATTAAGAAAACTGTTTACAACTTTGCCTCGATTATGAAGCAAAATTAGAGCATTTGAAGATTGAATATTAGAAGTTGGAAATTTTGGTAGCTATGTCGAATATTTAAGTCTTTCATTATTAATATTTGCATTTATTTGGGGCGAGGTAGAACAATTTGCTTGCGTTTTTTTTTAGTTTTTAGCTATATATTCCTCTTGACTATAGTTTACCCCTCGTGGAAGGAAAAATTTGTTATTTTAATAATCTATTTTTTTCTTTTATTTGATTATTATTTGTAATTTTGCGTAAAATGAAACTAAAAACCGATAAAACGTAATTAAAAAGATAAAAAACTATTTTGATTTGACAGAAAAAGTAGCTTTGGTTACAGGGTGTTCAACTGGACTTGGTGTTCAAATGGCAAAGGCTCTTGCTAATCAAGGATGTAATATTATTCCGCTTGCTCGTCGTGAAGAGAAGATAAAGGAAGTGGCTCAAATGCTCATTAGTGAATATGGTGTTGAGGCTTATCCTATTCAATGTGATATCACAAATACCGAAAAAGTGGAGGCTGCCATAGATAAAGCTTTGCAACACTTTGGGCATATTGATATTCTGATAAACAATGCTGGTACAGGCGCTGTTGCACCTGCAGAGGATATTACCGATCTGCAGTTTGAAAACGAGTTGAATATAGATCTTTTTGGTACTTTCCGTGTGGCTCGTGCTGTAGCCAAGAAAGCAATGATTCCGGCTGAGTATGGTAGAATAATCAATATCGCGAGTATGTATGGATTGGTTGGCAACAAGATTGCGCCAGCTTCTCCTTATCATGCAGCAAAGGGTGGTGTGGTGAATCTTACTCGTGCTCTTGCTGCTGAGTGGGGTAAGTATAATATTACTGTGAATGCAATATGCCCAGGATATTTCTGGACTCCACTTACCAAAGACACGTTGGATACAGAATGGTTTAAGGAATATGCCAAAGGTGCTATTCCGCAGGAACGATATGGTAAGGAAGGAGAACTTGATACAACTGCTATTTTCCTTGCAAGTGCAGCAAGTAGTTATGTCAACGGAGTGATGATTCCTGTTGATGGAGGCTATACTGCTATTTGAGATTCGTGTTATGATATTATATAAAAGGTGTAGATGTAGAGAGAACCTCTTTTTGTAAAATAAGTAGAAAAAGAATGCTTTTTTTGAAAATTAATTCAGAAAAAGCTTGGAGCTTTGAATTATTTGCTATACCTTTGCACTCGCTTTCAGGAACAAAGCAACAACCGATATGATTGAAGTTTCGAAAACCTGAAGCAAGGCGAAAGTCTTGCAAAAGACAAGTCGCTAAAAAAGAAAGAGTTCTTTGAAAAGATTACATAAAACAGAATACGTAGTACAAGAAGCGGATGAGAGTGATCTCATCTGGGTAAAGAAATGAACTCGTCAAGAAATTGACAGACAAGTTTACACTTTTTACTACAATAAAATGGAAGCGTTCTGAGA
>DGRY01000149.1 GCA_002391185.1 Prevotella sp. UBA4376 | reverse complement strand
TGCTAATGAAAGCTTGCTTTCTGATTAGCATCTTAAGAGCACAACCATTTCGAAGAAATGAAAACCTTTGAAGGTGTTTTCTCGGTTTTTCTTTATATAAAAAATGATAAAAATTTTGATTATGAACAACGAAGAATTCGATTTTGATTTCTATATGAACATGGAGAAGAATTCTCCTGTTAAGAATACAACAGGCAGCACACCTGCTGCAACTCATAATGTGTTTAACAGCTCTACTGACGACAAACTGTCGGAGGTGACAGCCATAGCCAAACGAATAGTGGAAAACGGCAAAGACATCACCCAAGGCTATCAAAACTGGGTGCGACTGGGCTTTGCTCTTGCCGACGGACTTGGTGAGGCAGGGCGTGACATTTTCCACCAACTCAGTCAGATGAATAGTGAATACAACTATGCAGAATGTGAAAAACAATTTACAAACTGTATTCGTTCACATGGCTCAGGCATCACCCTCAACACCTTCTTCATGATGGCTAAGGAGGCAGGAGTTTCCGTCACTTCCGCCACTTCCGCCAATCCGCCAAGTGTCGGAAATAATAATAAAACATTAAATATAGGTATATTAAATAATTTAGAAAACGATTTGGCGGTTGGCGGAATGGCGGAAGTGGCGGAAACACCAGAAGAGGAAGAGAAGCAAAAGACAGCTTCTTGCGGATACACTTTTTCTGACAAAATAAATATTGAGGGTATGGATTTCATATCACGTAAAATATATGAGCTGCATCACGACAACATTGCCAAATGCGATGCTATGCTGCTTGGAGCATACAACATTATCAGCGGTTTGTTAGGTGGTACCAACGGCACTACATCACAGCGAAGTGGCATATATGGTGTTTATGACGGCAGAAGGGTGTATGCCCCACTTTTCAATATCATATACTCTGGAGCAGGAAATGAAAAGGGTAATCTTGTTTTTGACAAGATGTTGGCTCATGCCGTGAAAACAGAGATGCGCAGAAACTACGAGGCTGAGATGGAACAATACTATCATGACAAGGCTGAATGGGACAGCAAAAGCAGAAAAGACCGTGGCGAAGAACCCAAAGAACCCGACTATCGCAGTCCGTTTGTACCAGGAAACAGTAGTTCATCGGCTGTGTATCGTGCCATCAATGCCAATGGTGGGTGGGGGATGATGTTTGAAACCGAAGCCGACACAATATCAAGTATGATAGACTCTGATTATGGCAACTATTCAGACTTGATGCGCAAGGCTCACCATCATGAGACAATAAGCATGAACCGTGTAACCGACAAGCTACATATCGACATTGACGAGCCACGCCTGTCGATATTTCTAACCTGCACACCGGGACAGCTACCTGCTCTCTTTCCATCGTTTGAGAATGGTTTAGGGTCTCGCTTTCTGTTCTACAACATACCCGATGAGAAAGTAGTGTTTCATGATGTTTTTGAACTTAAAGAAACACCGTTAGACGACATATACAAGGAGCTGGGAGAAAAGTTCATGCCATTATTCCATGCCCTTCAAAACAGAAAAGACCACCCTATACAGTTTGTCATGAGCAGTTCACAGCAAAAGAACTTCATACAAACCTACAAGGAACTGCTTCAAGAACAGTTCAGTATGCTTGGAAAAGGCATCAGAGCTTTTGTGTTTCGCATAGCCTTGGAGTGTTTCCGTTATGCCATGATTCTTACCACCCTGAGACGACTGTCTGAATGGTCGGAAAATATTAACTACTCACAACCACAGGAAATCTTCAAGGAAGAGGAATCGGCTCTTGTGTGTGATGATAGAGACTATGACACAGCAATGAAAATAGTGGAATGTCTTATCAACCATACTGCACGTGTATATGCTGTTATGGCAAAAGAAGACAATAACCCATTTGAGAACAAGAACATAAAACTCACCGAAGAACAGCGTATTTTTTATGATTCTCTGCCAAAAGGCAATTTCCATACATCTGAAATGCTCGAGATAGCTAAAAAGCTAAACATTAGTAATCGAACAGCAGAACGCTTGCTTAGCAAGTTCTGTCACGTGTATAGAATAATTAATCCTGTTAGCAGGGGCATTTATAATAAACCAGAATAACAACAATGGAACAGTTCACAATAAAATCATACTCCAAGGCTGAACTTGCCTTGCTATATTTCCCAGATGCCAACTCAACACATGTGGCAGTGAATAGACTCATGAATTGGATAAAACGCTGCCCCTCGCTTTGGGATGGCATGCTAAGACAAGGGTATAAGAAAACCGCCAAGTGGTTTTCACCACGCGAAGTAAGAATGATAATAGAGTACTTAGGAGAGCCATAAGCGAAACTGGGCTTCGCAATGTGGAACGAGGAATGTAATCGTATATAATCGTATGCTAACGTATAGCAACGTATAGCAACGTACTACTGCCACTTTTAAAGACACTATCTTTGTGTTGTCAATGAGGCCGAAAAGACACCAGTGACAAGGCTGTGCCTCTAATATGACTCTATAATGACTCTACAATGATTCTACTATGACTCTAATCCCGCAATAATCGCGAATTAGAGAATCGTTAGAGAATGATTAGAGAAAGGTTAGAGAATCGTTAGAGGCACAAGGGAGGAAGAAGAGACTTAATTGGGAATGTGGAATTAGGAGTGTGAAATTGGTCGCACTTTGTGCGATGCAAAATTATCCAATTTCGAATTATGAGTTTTGAATTATGCAAGCAAGAAACGCACCCTGTTAGTTAGCCCTTCCCTACTGGGGAGGGATGGGAGAGGCTTCATTTATATATTTAACCAGACCCGACACCTCCGTGGGCCGCCCGAAAGGGTTTATGGGAGGCACAAATAACCATGGCACAATTAGATGGTATCGTTTCAAAGCTGAACGGATCAGCGGGACAACTCACTTTCAGACGTGTAAAAGGTAGAACCTTAGTGAGTGAAAAGGCAACTACCGTAACCAACAAGCGCACCACTGCACAGCAGAAGCACCGCATGAAGTGGCCAAACCTCATCAAGATGTATAGCGGTATCGCTCCACTGCTTAATCTTGCATTCGAGGACAAGCCTCAGACTGTTAGCGACTACAACATGTTTGTGAAGGTGAACTTCCAGGCATCAAAGGTGTATCTCACCAAGAGCGAGGCAGCATGCAAAGCCTGTGTGGCTGCTCCCTATCAGATTAGTATGGGTTCGCTCGAGAGCATCAACATCTCAGGCACTCCAGGCGCATCAGTAACCGACATTGCCCTTGGCACACTCCTCATCACCAACAGCACCACGGTGAAGGAGTTTAGTATGGCTGTAGTGTTGAACAACAAGGATTTCGATTTCGGTGATCAGATTTCGTTCATACGTATTGAACAATACAAAAATCTTATCACCAACGCTCCACAGTGTAAGTTCTATGGCGAGGCAGTTGTTCTCAGCAAGGATTCAGATGTGAAGCTCTACGATGTTGTATCTGCAGACGGCTTCTATGCTAAAGGCGGTTTTCTTGCCTGCAACCTTAGTGATGATTTCCAGGGCGCATACACATGGGTTCACTCTCGTCAGAAGAACGGAAACACTCTTGTATCTACTCAGGCTCTTGAGGTTAAGAACAACCTCTATACCGAATACAGTAACGAGGATGCCTACAAGAGAGCTGTAGAAACCTACGGTGGTGAGCACAAGAACTTCTTGACGCCTGAAGCTCAACAGGAAGCCTCTCCCCAGCCCTCTCCAAAGGGAGAGGGAGAACAGACTGGAGGCGGTGGCAGCACCAACCCAACTCCAAACCCATCAACCGGAGGCAACGAGATAGACCCATCCCAGCCTTCCCTCTAGAGGGAAGGAGTTGTATAAGCTCAAATTAATTGTTTAACTTTTTAAAAAAATCCTCTCTAACCACTTGCTAAGTTCATTAATACTAACTAATTCTGTCAGCAGCTAATGAGCGAAGCGAGGCACTCTCCCCCTCGGGGGAGAGCGGGGAGAGAGGTCGATTATTATCATGAAAAAAGAAACTTGGAAACTGGTGATTCAACTGATAGTGTCAGTTCTCACCGCAGTAGCTACTACACTTGGTGTGACAAGCTGCGTGTAATTGCGCACGCCTAAGGCGTGCTAAATGAAAAATGATAAATGATAAAGGATAAAGAAGACCCTTCCCATCTCAATGGTCTTTATACCCCCTTCGCGTTACTTCCCTTTGGTCAGTGGGTCTTCGACAAATCTCCCCCGTTCCCGGGGGACAGAAACCCCAAAGGGGAACCAACGGTCGCTGTTCGACGATAGTCGAGGAAAGCAATGGGCTAACCAACAGGTTGCGTTTCTTACTGTTATTTTTGGAATGTGTAATGTTTGTAATTGCATATTTCGATAGGGTTTTTACAGGCACGAAGTGCCGTGGTTTATCTCTGAAAAGGTTGAGCCGTAAGGCTTGTGTGAGAAGATGATGAAATGGAAAACTTGTTTTCAAATTTCAACATCTTGCTCGCACAACCATTTCGAAGAAATGAAAACCTTTGAAGGTGTTTTCTTGGTTTTTCTTTAAAACTAAAGTACTAAAGTTTCGCTTGTTGCTAAACTTTAATCCTTAAAGTCAAGAAAGCCCTCTATCCATTCGGGCTCATTATCGTCAATATCGTTTTCGGAAGGCTTAGACACAGAAAGTCCCATCAAGCGTATAGGATGGTCATAGGAATAGTCTATTACACTCAACAGTTGTTTTGCAAGCGGAAGAATGGTGGTTTTATCCCTAAGAACCTTGTGCTGGGTGATACTTCGGGTTATCTGTGTGAAATCGCCATATTTTATCTTCAGCGTTAGTGTTTTACCCTCGAAATCGGCTTTCTCTATTCGGCGAACAAGTTCAAGGGTGATATGATACAACTCTATTATCAGCTTGGATTTCTGGCTGATATCCTTAAGAAAAGTGGTTTCACAACCTACTGACTTACGCACCCAGTCGGTAACGACAGGACGGTTGTCGATAGCACGCGAGAAATTATAGAACACAGGGCCTGCCTTTCCAAACACTTCTATAAGATGGTTCAAAGAAACATTTCTTAAATCTGCACCAGTGAAAATGCCCATGTGGTGCATGCGCTTGGCGGTCTTAGGACCTACCCCCCAGAATTTCTCAACAGGTAGCTGAGCAACAAAGTCGAGTGCTTTGTCAGGATGAACCGTACACAAGCCATCAGGTTTACGATAGTCGGAGGCTATCTTTGCCAGAAACTTGTTATACGACACGCCTGCCGAAGCTGTAAGGTTGAGCTCTGACTTGATACGTGCCTTTATCTCCTTGGCAATATCCACAGCCAGTTTTATGCCTATCTTGTTTTGAGTTACATCAAGAAAAGCCTCATCAAGACTTATGGGTTCTATAATGTCGGTGTAATCGTGAAAGATGCTATGTATCTGTGCCGACACCTCCTTATAGCGCTGGTAGCTTCCGTTAACAACAATAAGGTCGGGACAACGACGCTTGGCAATAGACATAGCCTGAGCAGAATGAACGCCATACTTGCGGGCTTCATAGCTCGCTGTAGATACCACTCCACGTGCACCATCGTAGCCCACAGCTACTGGCTTGCCACGAAGTTCGGGATTATCTCTTTGCTCAACACTTGCAAAGAAGGCATCCATATCCACATGTATGATCTTTCTTTCAATCATAGCTTTATTCAGGTTTCTGATAACCACCATTAACTTTAACAGGCTCTACATGCAAGCCTATATGGGTGGAAGAGCCAAACTTGCTGCGCAAGCGTTTCTCTATCTCTGTGGCATGACAATGTGATTCATAGAGCGATATATTACCAGGCATACGCACATGCATCTCTATGGCTATGTTATTTCCTATACGACGAGTGCGCAAGTGATGAACCTCGCTCACAACAGGATCGTTTTCAACAACAGTCACTATCTCGTTCTCAACATCATCAGGAAGACTTTTTTCGAGCAACTCATCCAAAGCCTGCCTAATAAGCTGATAAGCTGTGCGCATGATAAAGAAACTAACAACAACAGCAGCTATGGGGTCGAGAACAACCCATTGATGACCTAAAAGAATAGCAAAACCAATACCCACGGCAGCACCTATTGACGAGAGAGCATCGCTACGGTGATGCCATGCGTTGGCAACAACAATATGCGAACCGATGCGCTTACCTGTTTTTACCGTGAACTGATAAGCCCACTCTTTAAGAGCTATACTTACTAAAGCAGCAACCCAAGCAAGCATTCCTGGACTTTCAAGTTCATGTCCACCTAATACCGTAAGAATCTTTAAAGCGCCTGATATAAGAATATAGATGCCTACAGCAAAAAGAGCCATACCAATAAGGGCTGTAGCTAAGGTTTCATACTTGCCATGACCGTAATCATGATTCTTGTCTTGTGGTTTATTGCTGATGCGCACAAACACAATAACCACAATATCCGTAAGGAAATCGCTAAGAGAATGAACACCATCGGCTATCATAGCAGCTGAATTTCCAAGAAATCCTGCCACCAGTTTGAACAGAACCAAACCAGCATTTATTGCACTACCAGCCAGGGTTACACGATAAACCTCTTTTTCATTTGTACATTCCATATTCCAACACCTGTGATTACTTACTGAAGTTTCGCTTGTAGCTCAACTTTTTAGAATTCAAGAAGATTGCGCTTCGCTTAACGTAAATTACCGAAATTGACGAGAATTTTTCGAGAATTATTTTTGCCATGATAAAATTTATAATAATTCGCGTTTAATTCTCGATAATTTGCGTCTGCGTAAGCAAGCGTAGCTGTTTTACCTCAATTACTTACAAAAGTACAAGTTTTCTGCGATATAATTACATTTTCATCAGTAATTTGATTACCTTTGCATAAAATTAATTCTATTCATATCATGAAACAAATCGCCACAATTATTTTAATGGCTTGTAGCTTTTTTCCTTGTGCACAGGCACAAAGTATGCCTAACGTTGACAATCTACCTGTTCAACGTGAACTTCCTAATCCGCTTCTTATGGCTGACGGAAAACACTATGTGAAAAATCTGAAGCAATGGGGGAAACGTCGCAAGGAGATTGCACAAATGATTCAACACTACGAGATAGGCGAAATACCTGCCGTTGACAAGAAAAACATTCTGGCACGAATGGATGGCGACACTCTAAAGGTGAAAGTAACTGTAAACGGACAAAGCATAGAACTCTCATCAAAGATAACATACCCCAAGGGCGATGGACCGTTCCCTTTGATGATTGGAACAAGTCACATTTCCTTGCCAAAGGATATTTTTGACAATCGTCCTATTGCCTTGATGACTTTTCACGAAGCACAGGTAAACAACTATTCGCAGTTTATGGGCAAAGCAGCAGGAAGAGGAAACTATCCTTTTGACAAACTATATCCTCACCTTAAAGACAATGGGGCTTACAGCGAATGGATATGGGGGTTCCAACGACTTATTGACGGTTTGGAGATACTTGGTGAAAAGAAAACAAGAATAGACATGAAGCATATTGGAGTAACAGGCTGTAGCTATGCTGGAAAAATGGCTCTGTTCTGCGGGGCTTTCGACGAAAGAGTTGCTCTCACCATTGCCCAAGAACCAGGCGGAGGAGGTGTAGCCAACTGGCGCACATCACACACCATGACAGGAGTTGAAGACCTTGACCACACCGACTATCATTGGTTTAAAGAGAGTTTAAAAGAGCAGTTTCATGGCGACAGCGTGTATCGCCTGCCTTATGATCATCACGAACTTGTGACAATGGTGTGTCCACGTGCATTCCTCATGCTTGGCAATACCGATTACCCTTGGCTCGCCGACCCTTCGGCAGAAGTATCCATGAAGGCTGCCATTCCTGTGTGGAAACAGTTTGGACTGGAGAAAAAGGTTGACTACAGTATTCGAGGCAATCATCCCCATTGTCAGCTTCCCAAAGAGCAATACGGCATTGTGGAAGATTTCATCGACCGCTTCTTATTGAAAAAAGGGATGCAATAACGCACCCCTTTTTTCCGTATATTAAGAAACAGCCTTTGCTATTACAACATAAACATAAGCTTTTCAAAGTTTCTTTGTCTGGTAGTATCCATTATAAGAAACAAATCAATTATCCACCATATTCCTGCACCACCGCAAGTGAGCAGTTTTACAACACCCAAGCCTATATCTCCCACATAAAAGCGATCAACACCATATGCACCAATAAGCAAGGAGAGAATCAAGGAGATTGTTGGATCTTTTAATTGACTCAAGCATACAACTGCTGTGTCGTAATCAACTGTTTCAAGTTTGCGTTTAACACTCTGAAGGTGTTCAAAAGGCAGTTTTGAGCCATACATAGCCATTAACTGATTTACCTGATTCTGTTCCATATCTATAGATTAAAATAATTTCTAACTATTAGCCATATAAAAAACGATGCGATGAAGAAATTAACAAGATACTTGTTATTCAGAAATCGCGTCATTCGTTGTTTTGCTTGGGACTCGGGCATGAAATAGAGTACTATGAACGACAGAGCATAAGGGCCAGCGAACACAAGGAAGTAGTTGTAGCCTATAGCTTTCCTAACATCACCCATGAGCAAGGCATGTATAGCCCTTTGAATACCACATCCTGGGCAGCTCAGTCCTGTTAATATTTTAAACGGACATTTGGGCATCACCCAATACTGCTCAGGATTAAAGAAATACAATATTCCAATTACCAGAACTATGCCTATGGCAAATAATACTTTTAGTTTCAATTTTTATTTAGCTCAAAGACAAAAGGGTACCTGTGAACCACAAGATAGCATAAATGATATCGAAAAAGATACCACAGCCCATGCCTATCAAAGCCCATTTCTTGGCATCGTCGGCAGATTTCTGAGCAGCAGCATATTGCTTTGCCATGTATAGACTACTAACCTGGCTTGCCTTTATAACAGCAACGATACCTAAAGGCAGACAGCAGCACACGGTTGTTAAGATTGCCAACACCATGTTGTTGCTTGGCATAGGAGGCACTTGTTCAGATACATTCACACGACTCTGTTCTTCATTCATCTGAACCTGATTTTCAAGGTTTGTTTCTTCCATTTTTTCTTTTTTTAGAGGTAAATAAATTTTCGCAATTGCATTAACAATCACATTTCCGAAACAAAGATATGAATAAATATTGATACCTCCAAACCTCAAAGTAATAAATTGTTACAGCAAGTAAATAAAATATAGAAATTGGATTATTCCCAAACTATCCACTTTCTACAAAGATTCCTCATATTGCTTAATATCGTGCTGTAAATGAGAGATATGCAGGTGAGCCATACAATCAAGGAAGATATTAATATCCTCTTTATCTCGTGTATCTATAAGTGCTTGAATGTATTCTGCCTTATCTTCCTTCAAAACCTTTGTAGGAAGTAAACCATATTCCATCTGCAAAAGATTCATAAGCAATCTACAGGTACGTCCATTACCATCAGCCCAAGGATGAATAGTAACAAGTTCAAAATGTGCCCAGAAACTTAGGTCGTAAATAGCACAAATATCTGAAGGATCAATAGCCTTTCTACGAGCATTCAGCTCCTTACAAAATGCCTCCAAGCGCTGTGGCACTTTGAGATAATTGGATTCTATCCCACCTTTTCTCGCCATGCCAAAATTAAAACAAGTTTTATTTTGGTCATTTGGCTTATCGAAAACGTTCATATACGAACGGCCACCTGCTCCTGCAGTAACATTTACTTTACGAAGTTCACCTTTTGATGCATCAAAAGAACCACCAAGAGTATTATATTCAGAACCTGTACGAGCCATTACCTTAGAAGCCAATTTGATAAGAGATTCTACAGTAATATCCTCATGACGTTTTATCCATGCATAGCCATAATCGTATGCCGCCTTAAGATCAATATTCATATTCTGCTCAACAATACTACGCTTGTTAGAAGTGATACCCTCATCAAACAAAAGTTGAGCCTCAACCTCTGTAACTGTACTTCCTTCTATTGCTGTAGAATGAGTCACGATAGAATACAGATAGAATTTTTCATAATCTATCTGTTCTGCCATACCCAGTTCACGATGTTTATTGAGCAGTTGCAACAATATGCCTTTATTCTCTTCCGTCATACGATATGCAAATATAATGTTTTATTTTCAATTTGTACTCTTAAAAACAAAAAATCCTATTGCACAGCACTTTCCGTTACCTATTTCTAACTAATTACAACCTTGAGAATTTAATCCCGAAAACACGAAAAACACGAAAACGATACGAAAATCGTATCACAAACAGATAACTTTTCCCTTAACACCTTCTTTTGCCCACTGGGCTTCCGTTTGCTCACATAGCTCTTTCTTATGCTCTACGGCTTTCTTCAGAGCTTTTATGATTTCTTCTTTATTCATCTTTTCATTTTCAACTCCTTTCTTTTTAAGACAAAGATATAAGTTTATATTCAAAACAACAAATCTATTATATATAATTTTACTAAAGTTTCGCAAGCGAATTATTTTACTTGAGATTTTAAAAAGAAGAAAATGTGTATGAATGGAATACGGCTCAGAATGAGCCTATAATGATATTGATGCTTTGGCTTTTAGAAAGCATGCTTTCCAAGCCCAACATCAATATCATTATTCTCTTTCAGAAAGAATCCATTCATACACTAGAAAATAAAGTGCTGATGCACCAGTGCGCAATCGCGCAAAG
>DGRY01000113.1 GCA_002391185.1 Prevotella sp. UBA4376 | reverse complement strand
GCGCAATAAGCGCAAAGGATATCAACCAACAACTTTGAACTTTTGTGGCATGAAACACAAGCTGTTTGACCTCCCTCGCCTTCGGAGAGGGGCGGGGTGAGGTTATTACTTAAAAACCAACGATGATAGATTGCTTTCGGCAAACAGTTCCTGGGCTACCTGCTGGATTTGTTCGCTGGTAATCTCATCAATATGCTTGTAGAGGTTTGTGATGTCTTTTTCCCAACCATAATGGAGGAAGCTTTTACCGAAATCAAGGGCAAAGCTCTCGCGGTTGTCGCAAGCCACGCCAATCTGGCCCTTTATCTGCTGCTTGGCTGCTTGTAGTTGCTCTTGGGTTAGGGGCTGTTGCATTATGCGGTCGAGTTCAGCTCTTACAAGTTCCTTACATTGTTGCACATCGTCAGGGTCGCAACCAAAATATATTGCCCATATACCGGTGTCGCTATAGCTCACCATTGTGCTGTCAACGGTATATACAAGTGCATTCTTCTCGCGCAACGAAAGGTTCAAGCGTGAGTTCATTCCTGGTCCACCAAGGATGTTGTTCAACAGATATAGAGGCATACGCTTGCTGTTGTGCACATCGTAAGCTCTGCAGCCTATCATAACATGAGCCTGATGAGTCTGCAAGTCGCGCACAATGTGTTGAGGGGTGTATTCGGGCATGGCGTCGGCATTATTTGGGGCAGCACAATCCTTTTGGATGCCTTTAGGATTCGTTTTGGATGGGAAGTCATTAGTTGCCTCCTTCAATTGCTCTACAAGTTGCTGAAAATCCACCCCTCCATAACAGAAGAAAATGCAGTTTTCGGGCTTGTAGTATTTTTGGGCAAAACGCTTAACATCTTCCGTTTTATATGCCCGCACCTTGTTTGCATCGCCAAGAATGTTGCGTCCTATGGCATGCCCCTTGAAGATAAGGCTCTCGAAATCGTCGTATATCAGTTCAGAAGGCGAATCGTTATAGCTTTCTATCTCATCGCACACCACTTCTTTCTCTTTGTCAAGTTCCTTTTGCGGATAAGTGCTACGAAATACAATATCCGTGAGCAGGTCAACGGCTCTTGTTGTATGCTCTTTCAATATAGCGGCATAATACACAGTATCCTCCTTGGTGGTGAAAGCATTCAATTCGCCACCAACTGTTTCCAGACAGTTTATAATATCGAAAGCCGAACGGCTCTCGGTACCCTTGAATGTTACATGTTCGCAGAAATGAGCCATACCGTCTTCAAGCGAAGACTGGTTGCGAGTACCTGCATTTATCTGGTAGCCACAATAGGTTACAGCCGCCACCGAGGGCAGATGAATAATGCGTAATCCGTTATCAAGAATGTATGTATTATATTTCATGAGTGCAAAGGTAATTAATAATTTTGAATGTGAAATGTGGAATGTGAAATTAGTCGCCCTAAAGGGCGATTACGAGTTATTATTCTATCGGCATAGCTGGTGCATCCACTCGGTCAGTGATTATTCGTTACCTTTGAAAACTCATGACTCATCATTAAATAATTGCCCGTAGGGCAACTAATTCATAATTCGTAAATCGTAATTCCAAATTATTATCTATCTTTGCATACAAAACATTAGGATACAACAATGAGAAAAGTAATTGGAATAGGAGAAACTGTCCTCGACATCATCTTCCGTAACGAACAGCCTATAAACGCTGTTCCTGGCGGTTCTGCCTTCAATGCAATGATCTCGTTAGGACGTTGTGGAGTTAATTCAACATTCATTTCTGAAGCTGGAAACGACCGCATAGGCACTATGGTTATCAACTTCCTTGAAGAAAACGGAGTTGATGCAAGCAACGTAAATATCTTCCCGGACTCAAAGTCACCTGTATCATTGGCTTTCCTTGACGAAAACAACAATGCCAACTACATCTTCTACAAGGATCACCCACACGACCAGCTGGAATTTGTTTATCCCGAGATAAACCCTAACGATATCGTGCTCTTTGGCTCGTTCTTTGCCATCAATCCCGTGGTGCGTCCACAGGTAGCAGGATTCCTGCAATATGCCCACGATCATGGCGCTATACTCTATTACGACATCAATTATCGCTCGTCTCACGAACACGAGATAATGAAGATAACCCCAAACCTGTTGGAGAATCTTGAACTATCGGATATCGTGAGAGGAAGCAACGAGGACTTTGAGATACTCTACAAAAAAGACACAGCTGACAAGGTTTACAACGCCGAGATAAGCTTCTATTGCAAGAAATTCATCTACACCCACGGACACCTGCCAATAGAGGTGCATGGAGAAAACAATTTCAAGAAAGCCTATGAGGTGAAGGAAAATCCAAACGTTGTAAGCACCATAGGCGCTGGCGACAATTTCAACGCAGGCTTTATCTTCGGACTAATAAAGAACAATATCACACGCGAAGATATCGACCGCGGACTTACCGAAGCTCAATGGGACAGTCTTATTGCTTCTGGACAGGCCTTCTCTGCCGAGTGTTGCAAAGACATCTACAACTATGTTTCTAAAGAGTTCGGAGAAAATATGCGCGAAGCAAAGCTTCGCTAAATGATAAATGACAAATGATAAATGATA
>DGRY01000101.1:17366-21166 GCA_002391185.1 Prevotella sp. UBA4376 | reverse complement strand
ATGTGTGGGAACATGCGTATTATTTAGATTATCAGAATCGGCGTCCCGATCATCTTGCAGCCCTTTGGAAGATAGTTAATTGGGATGTTGTAGAAGAGCGCTATGTGAAATAGTTGATAAGTGTAGATGAATCCGTGTACCGAAAAAGGTTACACGGATTTTATATGAACAAGAATTCTGTTCAATTTTCGCAAGTTCCGTTTGCTTGCGAATATGAATGAATATAGAGAATATGAATGAAGATAGAAGCCAAATGTTTTGTTGCAATACACAATATAAAAAGAGTATTGGCTTCAATTCCTTAGCGAAGCGATTTCTTCTTTGACTTCTTGAATTCATCAAAAAGTTGAGCTACTATCGATTTTTGGTTGTTCAGTTTAGTATGTCAATAATTTTGTTTATTGGTGTTCTTCTATAAGCCTCCTATATTCCTCCTATAATCCTCCTATATGCCTTCTGAATGTGTTTTTAGAGGTTTTGTATAATATTTTCTGGAAGAATATATGTTAAAAGTTGTTAGTTTGGCATACAATTTATCACAAAAACACGTTGTTTATCACAAAAAATAGTGTTATTCTATCTTTTTTGTTTAGTTTTGCAAATGTTTAAGGCACGAAGCCTTTGCTTTTTGTATTATCAATTTGCTAAAAACATTATAAATGCGTTAAATATTAACAGCTAAAAATATAATAATGAAAAGAATTGTTGTTTTTATTGCCTTGGCAATGGCTTGCGTTATGGGCTATTCACAGCAGCATGTGAACAAGGCTAATATGGATTTGAGTGTTAAACCAGGTGACGATTTCTGGCAGTATGCTGTGGGTGGTTGGTTGAAGGCTAATCCGCTCGATAAGCAGCATCCTGAGAATGGTGCGTTTGTTGATCTTGCAGAGCTGAACAATAATCGCATCAATGAATTGATTAAGGAATATGCCAAGAAGCATATGCCACAGGGTACTGATGGACAGAAGATAGGTTCTTTATATCGTATGTATATGGATTCTGTTAGTCGTAATCAGTTGGGTTATCAGCCAATACTTCCTTATTTGAATAAGGTTCGTGCCATAAAAAGCCGTGAAGAATTGTTCAAGGTGATGTATGAATTGGATAACAAGGGCTTTAACACAGCTCCTTTTGGTATAGGTCTTTCTATGAATCCATTTAATTCGTCAGAGTTTATGATGGAGGCAAGCTATGGTGCTGTTACCCTTGCTCAGGAGTATTATGCTAATCCTAACGAAACTCAAAAGGTTGTTGTTGATGCATTAAAGAGTTTGCGTAAGGATTTCCTAAAGATGGTGGGTCATAGTGATGCTGAGGCAGAAAAGATGATGAAAGCAGCATGGCAGATTGAGTATAGGATAGGTGTAAAGACTCTTGATCAGGTTGCTCGTCGTGACCCTCATGCAACAATTCATATAATGCCTTGGGAGCAGTTGCTGAAGGATTTTAAGGGTATTGACTGGGTTACTTATCGTGATGTGATGGGGTATCCAAAGGATATTGATCAGATAAATGTTAGTCAGCTTGAGCCTTTGCACGAGGTAGAGAGTATTTTGGCAACAACTTCTTTGGAAGATTTGAAAGCTTATATGGAGCTAAAGATAGTTGATGCTTATTCTGATTATCTGTCTGACGATTTTACTGATCGCAGCTTTGAGGCACAAAAGATTATTTCAGGTGTAAAGGAACAGAAACCACGTTGGAAACGTGCTGTGCGTACAATCAGCTCGTGTCTGGGTGAAACTATTGGTAAGCTGTATGTGCAGAAGTATTTCCCAGAGAGCAGTAAGCAGCGTGTTGTGAAGTTGGTAAAGGACTTGCAGCAGGCTTTCGAGGATCGTTTGAAGGAAAATACATGGATGAGTGATGTAACCAAGCAGAAGGCTTGGGAGAAACTACACGCTATGCATATTAATATTGGTTATCCTGATACATGGGAAGACCTTGAAAAGTTTGTTGATATTCGAGAGAATGAGAATATGGTTGAAAACTTCATTCGCATCACTCAAGAAGCCCGTCGTGCAAGCTTGCGTAAGTATTGGCATAAGCCTGTTGACAAAACTATGATGCCTTGTTCTCCACAGACAGTAAATGCGTTCTATCATCCTCTATTCAATAGTTTGAACTTCCCAGCTGCAATTCTTCAGCCACCTTTCTTTGATCCCGAGGCTGACTATGTAACCAATTATGGTGCTATTGGTGTGGTTATAGGACATGAGATGACTCATGGATTTGATGATCAAGGTTGTCAGTTTGATAAGGATGGTAATTTGGCAAACTGGTGGACTCCAGATGATAAAGCCAATTACGACAAGCGTACAAAGGTTTTAGCTGATTGGTTTAGCGAGCAGGAGGCTATTCCTGGTTTAAAGGTTAATGGTGAGAAAACATTGGGTGAGAATGTGAGTGATAATGGTGGTTTGAAGGTGGCTTATCGTGCCTTTGAAAATCGTATGAAGAGCGAACCTCTGAAAACTATCGATGGTTTCACTCCAGCTCAGCGCTTCTATCTTGCTTATGCTCGTGTGTGGGCAAGTAACGCAACACCAGAATATATTGCTGATATAACCAATTCGGATGTTCATTCACCAAGTCGTATTCGTGTGTCGGCAGCTTTGCCTATGATTGATACATGGTATAATGCTTTTAATGTAAAGAAGACAGATAAGATGTTTGTTCCAAAGGAAAAACGAGCTCTTATTTGGTAAAGCGCTTCGCAATTTATCTTTCGATAATTCATAGTCTCCCACGCAGACCTTTTTGGTTTGCGTGGGAACTTTTTTTGTAGGGAAATGTATTAAAAACGCCAAATTAACCCAAAATGAGACAAAAAACAAAGTTTTTGTAACATATACAAAAGTCTTTTGGGCAAATAATTTCTACTTTTGTCACCAGCAAAAATATAAGGAATCTAAAACAATCAAAATAACTTCAAACCAATTAAATTTATCTATGCCTATGTAAACAAAGTAAAAAATGTAAAAACCAAATTATCTAACCTCTTTAAATAAAAATTTAAGAGTGAAAAAACCAAATCAAAAAAACGTCTTATCATTATTATAATGATTCAGACGGAATACCTTAATTTAAAACTTCATGAATTTAAAATTTAGAAAGACAACTTTTGTTGTTGGCGTATGCTCTATGTTAGGGCTTATGTACGCTCCACAGGCTAAGGCTGTTGACACCCAGAGTGTTTCTCCAGCCGTTCAGCAGTCAAAGAAAGTTACGGGTCGTGTAAACGATTCTCAGGGTCCGTTAATTGGTGCTACCGTTATGGTAAAAGGCACATCAAATGGTGTTGTTACCGATATTGATGGTAACTTCAACCTTAATGCCGCTCCAGGTTCAACCCTTGTTATTTCATACGTTGGCTACGTAACTCAAGAGATTACCGTTGGTAATCAGTCATTTATCAGTGTAAATCTTAAGGAAGAGGGTCGTGTACTTAACGATGTTGTTGTAATCGGTTATGGTACTCAGCGTAAGGAGGCTGTAACTGGTTCCGTAGCTTCAGTAAAGGGCGATATGCTTCGTGAGGTTCCTGCAGGCGATGTAACAAATGCTCTTCAGGGACGTGTTGCTGGTGTTCAGATGATGCAGACTTCATCAAAACCAGGTGCTTCAATGCAGATTCGTGTACGTGGTTCTCGTTCGTTGACAGCCAGCAACGACCCACTTATTGTTCTTGATGGTATTCCATTTGCAGGAACAATCAGCGATATTGATCCAAACAATATTAAGGCTATGGACATCCTTAAGGATGCTTCTGCAACAGCTATCTACGGTTCTCGTGG
>DGRY01000101.1:0-17324 GCA_002391185.1 Prevotella sp. UBA4376 | reverse complement strand
GGTTCTCGTGGTGCCAATGGTGTTATCATGATTACTACCTACAAGGGAATGCAGGATCAAGAGCCTGTTGTGAAATATAATATGTATGTAGGCTTTAAGAAGAATTTTGCCCGCTACCCAATGATGAATGGCGATCAGTTGAAACGCCTTCGTGAGGTAAGTGGATTGTATCAGCCTGTTTACACCAATGGTGATGAAGAGGAAGGTATGAATACCGATTGGCAGGATATGCTCTTCAAGACAGCTTTCACCACAAATCAGGATCTATCTGTTTCAGGTGGTACTGCAAAGAGCGCATATAATGTAGGTATTTCTTATTTCAAGGATGAGGCTACTATTCCAACTCAGAACTTCAAGCGTTATGCTATGCATGCTGCTCTCGATCAGGAGATTGGTAAGTATTTGAAGGTTGGTTTCTCTACAAATACAAACTATAGCATAACCAACAATGCTAACCTTGGTATTTATAATACTCTGAGTTGTTCTCCACTTATCAATCCTTATAATGCCGACGGCACATTGAAGCCTGTTGTTCACATGGAAAAGGATAACCAGTGGACTTACACACGCGATCGTATTGAAAACCTTGGCGATTCATATAAGGATCAAACCACAGGACTTGGTACGTATAACAACTTCTATGGCGAAATCAAGTGTCCATGGGTTAGTGGTTTGAAGTATCGTGTTAATCTTGGTTTGAACTATCGTCACAATAAAAATGGCTCTTATACCGGTACAGGCGTATTCTCTGATTCTCCTTCTGCAAATTCAGGTGCAGGAAATGGTAATTCAACCATGTGGAACTGGGCAATTGAACACATGTTGACATATGACAAGACATTTGGTGATCATACCATTAATGCTGTTGCTTTGTATTCTGCAGAAAAGAATCACTATGAGTCAACTTATATGAGTGCTTCTCAGCTTTTTGATGACAGACTTCTTTGGTATAATCTTGGTTACTCTGAGTCAACATCTATTAATCCAGGTAACCAGAACTATAATGAGAGCGGACTTGTATCTATGATGGCTCGTGTTATGTATAGCTACAAGGACAGATACATGATTAGTGCAACGGTACGTCAGGATAAGTCATCACGTTTGGCTCCTGGTCATCGCGTACATACATATCCTGCTGTCAGCCTTGGTTGGAATATTGCTAAGGAAAGTTTTATGCAGAATGTTAAGTGGGTTGATAACTTGAAGCTCCGTGCCGGTTATGGTGAAACTTCTAACCAATCTGTAGATCCTTATAAGACACTTGGAAGACTTGCAAGTCGTCCTTATAACTTTGGTCCAACAGGTTATGCAACAGGTTTCTATGTATCAGAACTTCCTAATGAGGAACTTGGATGGGAGTATTCTCAGACCTATAACTTTGGTGTTGATTTCTCACTATTTAATGGTCGTTTGACTGGTACTGCAGAGTATTATACTCAGAAAACCAAGGATTTGTTGATGAGTGTTGGTCTTCCTTCAACCTCTGGTGTAGGTTCTTATATGGCTAATGTTGGTAAAACAGAGAATAAAGGTTTCGAGCTTTCTCTTAATGGTGTTATCATCGACAATCTTAATGGTTGGACATGGGAGGCTGGTATCAACTGGTACACCAACAAGAACAAAATCATAGAACTTGCCGATGGTTCTGAAAGAGATGAGGGTAACGGTTGGTTCGTTGGTCACTCAATCAATTGCGTTTACGATTATGAGAAGATTGGTATCTGGCAGAAGGACGAAGAGGAACTTCGTAAGATTATGGAACCAGGTGGTTCTGTTGGTATGATCAAGGTAAAGGGTGGATATAATGAGGATGGTACTCCTCGTGCTATCAACTCAAGCGACCGCCAGATTATCGAGCTTGACCCATCTTGGGAAGGTGGTTTCAACACTCGTGTAGCTTACAAGAACTGGGATCTCTCAGCAGTAGCAAGTTTCCGTCATGGTGGTAAGCTTATATCTACACTCTATGGTTCTTCAAGTTACTTGAACATGATGACAGGTCGTCGTAACAATGTTGATGTTGACTACTGGACAGAGGATAATCCAACAAACAAGTTCCCTAACCCAGCTGGTCCTATCAGTAACGATAACCCTAAGTATGGTACAACTCTTGGTTTCTTCTCAGGTTCTTATCTGAAGTTCCGCACTATCACTCTCGGTTACAATTTCAAGGGTGATTGGATGAAGAAGGCTGGTATCTCAGCTTTGCGTGCTTATGCAACAGTTACCAATCCATTTGTGCTCTTCTCACCTTATCATGATGAGAGCGGTATGGATCCAGAGACCAACTCTCGTGGTAATGAGAACCAGGCAGCAGCTGCATATGCTTCAAAGGTGCTTGTTGTAGGTTTCAACACTCCTACCACACGTAACTATCTCTTCGGTCTTAATGTAACATTCTAAATTGAGGAGATCGAAAACTATTTTCAATGTTTAATGAATAAGAATATGAAATCAAAGATATTTTTTGCTGGAGCAGCAATGGCGTTAATGGGACTCACCTTTACATCATGTGAGGATGTCCTTAACGAGACTCCACGTGCTTCTTTCACTCCAGAATATTTTAAGACAGAAGCAGGTGTAAAGGCAGGTATGACAGCTTTATACGCTAACCTTCGTAATGTTTATGGTCAGGCATACTATTGGAACTCATGTGAAACAGGTACAGATGAATACACCTATGGCGAATCTGGTCACGATGAGAACTTTATGGTGCTTGATATGACTCCAGAGTCAGCAATATTGAAATCAACAAACTGTCGTGCTGATGTTCTTTGGGGAAGTGCATTCCCAGATATTAACACAGCAAATGGTGTTATTGAAAATGGTGAGGCTGCAGGTATTGATGCCGCTTTGCTCGCTGAGGCTCATTTCTTCCGTGCTTTCGACTATTTTCAGTTGGTTCAAACATACGGTGGTGTACCATTGGATTTGGGTGCTGGTGAGTTGAAATTTAATACCTCTACCATTCGTGGTTCTGTACGTAACACAGTTGTTGATGTTTACGAGAAGGCTATCTTCCCAGATCTTGAAAAGGCAGTTGAGGAACTTCCTACAACTCCACGTCTCACAGGTACTGTAACAAAAACAACAGCTGCTCTTGTGCTTGCAAAGGCTTATCTCACATACGCTTGGTGGTTGCAGAATCCTAATAATATTCCAACCTATCCTGAGTGCCAGCGCGATGCGTCTAAGGCTGCTGGTTATTTCCAGAAGGCTTATAACACAGCTGTTAACGCAATTAAGAATCCTGGTCCTTACGGACTTTGTGAAACCTTTATGGATATTCACTATGGTCCTAACGATCGTAACAAGGAGATTCTTCTCTATGCTGATCACACAGCTCAAGATGAGTTGTTTAATGGTGGTGTAGGTTATGGCTATGGTAATGGTGGTGCTCCTGATAACTTTGTTAACTGGATTGCTCACTGGAACTATCCTACAATGAATGGCGGTGTTCTTGTTCGTGATGCACGCCAGAGCTATGGTCGTCCTTGGACTCGTATGGCTACTCCAATGGAAGTACCTTTGAAGTTTACCGATAAGAATATTGACTATCGTTATGAGGGTACTTTCGTAACTGCGTTCCGTGGTAACTGGCATCATGGTGGTGACAAGGCAGCTACAAAGACCAATGCAAACGGCTTGTCTGTTAAGCCTAATGATATCGTTTTGATGTTCCAGGGCGATAATCAAGCAGAAAATCTTCAAGATGAAAAGAAAAAAATTAAATACCCTGCTGAAAATCAGGGTGGTGGTAGCGGTCTTGGTGCAGGTACTATTGATGGTAAGTCTTATTATGTGATGACTCCAGATCATCTCAGCCGTCGTGTTTACTTGAACATTTGGAAGTGTGGTTACTATAATGAGAAGACTGTTGCTGATGAAACATCAGTTGGTATGCCTAATGGTGCTACTCCTCGTCCATTCAACATTCTTCGTTTTGCCGAACTCTACTTCGTAGCTGCTGAGGCTGCAGTCAAGGGCGCTACAACCGAGGCTGGTTATTCAGCTCGTGAATTGATGCAAGTTATTCGTGGTCGTGCTGGTAAGTGGCGTTTGGCTCCTTACGCTTACAAGGATTATGGAGTTGATTTGAGTGAGGGTAAGCTCTATGCTGATCATAGTCAGGAAATGAAAGATGCTACTCCTCAGAATATCACTATCAATTATATTCTTGATGAGCGTTTCCGTGAGTTCTATGGCGAGGGCCTCCGTTGGTTTGACCTTGTTCGCACTCAGGAGTGGGAAAAAATGGCTAAGACTTATCATATCTGTGGTGATGGCGTTGGTTCTGCTCAGCAGGCTAAGACTCGTACAATCGAGAAGCATCATTATCTCCGCCCAATTCCTGTAGGTCAGCTTGATGCTCTCCAGATGAGTAAGGAAGAGAAGCAAGCATATCAGAATCCTGGTTATCGTGAATAAGGAGAAAAGATTGTTTAAAATGTCGTAAAGACTAGGATAAAAACTTATATATGGGCTGCATCTGAATTGTTTCAGGTGTAGCCTTTTTTATGTGTATTTGGACGAAAAAAAGAAGTCACTCGTGGCGAGTGACTTCTTGGCTCATGCAATAGTATAATGTACTAAACTATTTTAATCTCTTTTTGCTGATTAATAGTTTTCAGCGTTTATTTCAAAGTAGCTTTGTGGGTGGTTGCATACGGGGCATACCTCTGGCGCTTTCTTGCCGATAACAATGTGTCCGCAGTTGCGACACTTCCAAATGCAATCGCCATCACGACTGAATACAATAGCGTCTTCGATGTTCTTCAAGAGCTTGCGATAGCGCTCTTCGTGGTGCTTCTCAATAGCAAGCACTCCACGGAACTTAGCTGCGATTTCAGAAAACCCTTCTTCTTCGGCTTCCTTTGCCATACGCTCATACATGTCAGTCCACTCGTAGTTCTCGCCGTTGGCTGCATCCTCAAGGTTTTTGAGTGTTTCTTTTATAGCGCCTCCTTCAAGATACTTGAACCACAGTTTAGCATGTTCTTTCTCGTTTTGGGCAGTCTCTTCAAATATGGCTGCAATCTGCTCAAAACCGTCTTTCTTAGCTTTGCTTGCATAGTATGTATATTTATTTCTTGCCATACTTTCTCCTGCAAATGCTTCGAGGAGATTTTTCTCGGTTTTTGTTCCTTTAAGTTCTTTCATAATCAGAAATGTTTTTGTTTAATACGTTAATAGTGATTTAATGTAGCAAATATAGTGCTTTCGTGGTAATCTGGTATAATTTTTTTTCTTAAAAATGATAAAAATAGGGAAGGTTGTAGGAAGTAAGAAGGTAAAAGGTAAAGAGTAAAGTAGATGGAATATTGATTTTGTTTGTGAGTTAGTGACTTTATGAGTTAGAACTAATAAACCTACTAACTCATAAACTTATTCTAATTAATCGATATATTTATATAGTACGCGCGCGCGATATATAATAATGTAACTATGTAAAAGGGTAGAACGTAAATGAGTAAGTATGTGTATGTGCAAAATCAGTTTCTATCGACTTTACTCTTTACCTTTACCTTTTTTACTTGTTTCTCTTTATTCATTAGGGTCTTTGTTGAATAAAAAGGGCTGTTGGCTGAAAGTTTGGATAATTGGACTTTACTTTTTTACTTGCTGTGCGTCAAAAGGATAAATGATTTGTTATTATAAACTTTAAAAAACAAGAGAATTATGAAGAAAATCGTTTTAACTATGGTAGCTTTGCTGATGATGTCAGCGGCTATGGCACAGAATGCAACTTGCGAGTGTAAGGATAATCACAAAGGGCATAAAGGTTTCTCACCTGAGAAGCGTGTGGAGATGTTGGCTAAGAAGCTTGGTCTTACAGATGAGCAGAAGGCTAAGATAATTGCTCTTGACAAGGAGATGATGGCAGATATGAAAGCAAATAAGGATGTTGAAGAGAAGAACAAGAAAGAGCGTTTTGAAAAACGCATGAAGAAGCAGAAGGAGATGGATAAGAAGATGAAGGAGATTCTTACTGCTGAGCAATATGCTGAATACCAGAATATGAAACCTAAGATGGGCAGACATCATGGTCATCGTCCAGGTGTGAAGCCTGGTTTCCCTCCTCATCAAGAATAAGTATGGTGTTTATTCCCATTTTGTGGGAAATGAGAATATAGGTAAAAGATTGTTTTTGGATTGTATGAAAGTAACGTGGGCTCTGGTAGGCTCACGTTATTTTTTGAAATTAGTTTACTTAATTCCGTTCCGTGAAAAAAGTGCATAGTTAGAGAAATTTTTTTTTCTGGTTAGGAAATTTTTTTTGTCTGCCTGGAAAGTTTAAATTTGCTGCTTTATACCTTTGGGGATTCTTTGCTCTTTAATAATCAAAAAAGATTACTAATGGATTTTTGGGCTATACTTAACCTATAAAATTATCAGGGAGTTAGGGACATTTTTTAGAATTTATGGTTGAAGGAAAAGATAACTTTTTGGTTAACTTTTTTGAGGTGAAAAATCTAAAAGTTTTCCAAAATTTTTTGTAACTTACTGATTATTAGTGAATTGACATTTGTTAACACGTAAAAAGTTGTCCAAAATGATATTTTGTTTGTGATATTGTGTATCTTTGCATTGTCAGTTCTAAGCAACAAAAATAATCATTTAATAATCAACTTTAATCATTAAACATTTATGATTCAGACAGTAGTAAAACGTGACGGACGAATAGTCGGTTTTAACGATTTGAAAATACAGGCAGCCATTAGAAAGGCCATGATGCACACCGAAAAAGGCGAGGACGAAGCTCTTATCAGTCGCATCACCGACCATATAGCTCAGAAGGGTAAGTCTCAGATGAGTGTTGAGGACATTCAAGATGCCGTGGAGATTGAGCTCATGAAGAGTGCTCGCAAGGATGTTGCACAGAAGTATATTCAGTATCGTAACCAGCGTTCTATAGCACGTAAGGCAAAGACCCGTGACGTGTTCATGGAGATTGTGAACATTCAGAACAATGAAGTTACACGCGAGAATGCCAACATGAATGCCGATACTCCTGCGGGTATGATGATGAAATTTGCATCTGAATCAACAAAGCCTTTTGTTGACGACTTCTTGCTGTCTGAAGATGTTCGTGATGCCGTGAAGCATAATTATCTGCACATTCACGATAAGGATTATTATCCTACCAAGTCGCTTACCTGTGTTCAGCATCCTCTCGATCATATTCTTCAGGGTGGTTTTCAGGCAGGTCATGGCTCAAGCCGTCCTGCAAAGCGCATAGAAACAGCAGCTGTGCTGGCTTGTATCAGTATGGAGACAGCTCAGAACGAGATGCATGGTGGTCAGGCAATCCCAGCTTTTGATTTCTATCTGGCTCCTTTCGTGCGTTCAAGCTACAAGGAGGAGATTCACAATCTTGAACAGCTTATAGGTAAGGATCTCACCCATTTGCTTGATGCCGAGATTGATGATTATTTAATAAAGGATCTTGATGCTTTTGAGGGCGATGAGCGCTTGAAGCAGCACGCAATCAACAAGACTGTGAATCGTGTTCACCAGTCAATGGAGGCATTTATTCATAATATGAACACCATTCACTCTCGTGGTGGAAATCAGGTAGTGTTCTCTTCAATCAACTATGGTACCGATACTTCTGCCGAGGGGCGTTGTGTGATGCGTGAACTTTTGAAATCAACCTACGAGGGTGTGGGCAATGGTGAAACAGCTATTTTCCCTATTCAGATTTGGAAGAAGAAGCGTGGTGTGAACTATCTGCCAGAGGATCGCAACTACGACCTTTATAAGTATGCCTGCAAGGTAACAGCACGTCGTTTCTTCCCTAACTTCCTTAATCTTGATGCCACATATAATGTTAACGACAAGTGGAAGGCTGACGATCCAGAGCGTTACAAGTGGGAGATTGCCACAATGGGTTGTCGTACACGTGTGTTTGAAAACCGCTTTGGCGATAAAACATCTGTTGGTCGTGGTAATCTTAGTTTCACAACAATAAATATTGTTCGCCTTGCCATTGAGTGCATGAGTATAGAGAACAAGGAAGAGCGTATTAATGCTTTCTTTGCTAAGCTCGACCACATGCTTGAACTTGCTGCAAAACAGCTCGATGAGCGTTTTCAGTTCCAAAAGACAGCTTATGCCAAGCAGTTCCCATTGTTGATGACAAAGCTATGGAATGGTTGTGAACAGCTTGATCCTTGCGACACTATTGAGAGTGTTATCAATCAGGGTACATTAGGAATAGGCTTCATCGGTTTGGCAGAATGTTTGAAAGCCCTTGTTGGTCATCATCATGGCGAGAGTGCCGAGGCTCAAGAACTTGGTATTCGTATTGTAACCTATATGCGTGATCGTGCAAACGATTTCTCTGAGAAATATCAGCATAACTATAGTATCTTGGCAACACCAGCCGAGGGACTTAGCGGACGTTTTACCAAGATTGACCGTAAGGAGTTTGGTGTTATCGAAGGTGTTACCGATCGCGACTACTATACAAACTCTAATCATGTGCCAGTATATTACAAATGTTCTGCCCGTCATAAGGCAGAGGTAGAGGCTCCTTATCACGACCTTACTCGTGGTGGTCACATCTTCTATGTAGAGATTGATGGCGATGCTACTCATAACCCACAGGTAATCATGAGTGTTGTTGACATGATGGATCAACTCAACATGGGATATGGTTCTGTTAATCACAATCGTAACCGTTGTATGGATTGTGGATATGAGAATGCTGATGCCCACCTTGAAGTGTGCCCAAAATGCGGTAGCAAGAATATCGACAAGCTACAGCGCATCACAGGTTATCTTGTTGGTACCACCGATCGTTGGAATAAGGGTAAACTTGCCGAACTCAACGACCGAGTAACACACATTGATTCTCCAAAGGCATAAAACAAAGAACATGATTTCAGTATTAGATATTGTTGAAGATACTATGGTGGATGGTCCAGGGTTCAGAACCTCCATCTATTGTGCAGGTTGTCCAAATGCCTGTCCTGGATGTCACAATCCACAGTCATGGGATATAAATAGCGGTCACATGATGACTACCGACGAAATCATGGCAGTTATTAAGGCCGATCCCTTTGCGAATGTTACCTTCTCAGGTGGCGATCCAATGTTTCAGGCAGAAGGGTTTACAGAACTTGCCGAGGCAATTCGCAAAGAGACAAACAAAACAATATGGTGCTGGAGCGGTTTTACTTTTGAAAACTTGTTGCGTAAGCCTGCTCAACGTCGTTTACTTGAACTTGTTGACGTGCTTGTTGATGGGCCTTATGTAGAAAAGCTTCGTGATACCGATTTGGTTTTTCGTGGTTCAAGCAATCAACGCATCATAGATGTGAAAGCTTCGTTGAAAAAAGGAGAAGTTGTTTTGTTTAAGCTTGATATAGCTGCATAAAAGTTAGTTGTAATCCATATAAAATCCACTCACTTGTTTGAGTGGATTTTTTTTATTATCTTTGTGGTCTAATTAATTGTTATGGGAAGAAATAAGTATTCGCAAGACGAAGTAAAAGAAATAGCTAAGTTGCTGAGGTTGAAGAATGCTGGTAATCGCTTGCAACAGAAGCAGGTGCGCCACACTTTGCGTACAGAGTTTGAGTTTAATATCTCAGACTTCAATGAGCCAGGTAAGGCTTTTGGCGATGCTGAACTGTATGCGGCTATTGATCGTGGCGCTATAGTTATTCTTGATGATGCCACTATTGCCAATATGAAGGCTAAACGTGCCCGCGATAAAGCCAAAGACGAAGCTCAACGCCAGCAGGAAGCAATAGAAAGTGGCGAGCAAACCGATTGGCAACAGGCTATGAAAGAATGGCAAGAGTGGGAGAGGGGTAAGGAAGATTGAAAGATTTAAAGATTGAAAAATTGAAAAATTGGAAGATTGAAAAATTTCCATTCTTCCATATTTCCATCTTCCATATTTCCATCTTTCCATATTTCCATCTTTCCATATTTCAATCTTCCATCTTCCTTATTTCCCTGCGTTTATAAACTTTGCAATGTCTTGAATAACGTTTTCTTCAACATGCTGATTTGGGCGAAGGGTGTCGTCGCTTGTTGCCATTCCTTCGTGGTTTATCTTGAAGAAGAGGTGGTTGAGTTTTGGATAGCTCTTGAAAATCACGTTCTTATGGTCTTTTAATGCCGTTTTCCAGTTGTTGAAATCTTCCATAGTTACATTATAGTCGCTCTCGCCTTGCATCACAAGCATAGGGATATTCAGTTTTCTGGCTGTTTCGGTTGGCGAATACTGATTGTCGAAATCAAGATAGCCGGCAGGTAGCAAACTTAATTGTGTGTTTGCCGTGTTTTCGATGTCTTTTTCGGCAATACCTAAGTATCTGATTTGCTCGTAAAGTGTGGTCTTTAGTTTTCGGGTGTTTCCAGCCCAAATAATAATTCCTTTAATCTTGTTACACTTTTCGGCAATTCGTGGAGCGAGTTGTCCGCCCAAGCTGTGTCCCAATACGTATATTCTGTTGCTGTCAATTTCGTGCATCTGTGCAGCAAGTTCTACAGCAGCAACAGCATCGTTCACAGTTTCAGAATCATAGTCCTTTACGCTTGTGGCATCAACAAGAGAACGTTTGTTGTAGCGTATTACGGCAATACCTTGTTTGCTCAATTCTTGTGTCAAATCCTTGAATGGCGCATTTTGACCTATTGTCTCGTTCATGTCGTTGGCACCAGAGCCGTGAACTAATATAACTACAGGCACTTTGTCTTTATGTTCTTTAGGTAGAGTGAGTAAGCCTGGCAACTGTGGTCCGTCGCTCTTGATGGTTATTTCCTTTTCGCCTTCTTCTGCAGTTACAGGAATTGGTTTTGGATTTGATGAAGTCATATACTCTATATAGCCTTCTGAATCAAGGGCGATAAGGAAAATATCAGTATGATGAGAATATGTTACGTCGCAACTATAAGACTTACCCATATATTCTTTTGTTTCCCACATGCTTTTTTTTATTGGTTTGCCAACTAATTTGTTATGAGCGTTCATCATTTCTTTTAGATATTCGGGTAAAATAGCTGTTTTCATGTCGGCTGTAAGATAAGCGTATATGCTGTCAGCCTGATTGTTGACATAGAAATTAAAGTATTTGTCGGGCAGTTCATACGTCTTGTTCACGTATTTCATTAAGTTTGTTTGTGCCTGTGTGGTAACAGCTGCAAATAGAGCTATGGCTAAGAAAAAAAGTTTCTTTTTCATGTTTTAAAATAGAATTTGGGTTAAAATTGTTACAAAGATAATGAAAAAACTGTAACTTTGCGGGAAAAGAACCAAAAATAGATGCGAATGAAAAGAATAATCATGTTGTCTCTGGCTGTTGCGGCTATGTCGGTAGCTCCGATTAGCAGCTTGGCTCAATGGAGACCTCAAAAGGATTTTGATGACAAGTATGCCACAGAGTTGGTGAAGACAGGTACTAAGGCTCCCGACTTCAAGCTAAAGACTTCTGAAGGCAAAACTCTCAAACTGTCAAGTTTCAAGGGCAAGTATGTTGTGCTCGACTTCTGGGCTTCGTGGTGTCCCGACTGTCGTAAGGACATTCCCGAGGTGCAGCGCATGTATAATAAGTTCCATGCCAAGGGTGTGGAGTTTGTCGGTGTGTCGTTTGACACAAATAAGGACGCTTGGGTTAATGCCTTGAAGAAATATGGTATTGTTTATCCCCAGGTGAGCGAGCTGAAGAAGATGCGTGAGTCGGCTGTTGCTCAAAGCTTTGGCGTGAAGTGGATTCCTTCTATGGTGCTTGTTAATCCTAAGGGTGAGGTGGAACTCTCAACCGTTCTCTCGTATAAGATGGAGAAGAAACTCACCGAGTTAACAGCGTCACAGAACAAGCCACTTGCCCGTGTGCGTCAGGACATAATAATTGAAGGCTCTAAGGGAAAACTTGCAGCTTATCTCGTTAAGCCAGAGGGGTTGAAAGAAGGCGAGAAAGCTCCTCTTGCAATACTTATGCATGGCTTCAGCGGTAACAAGGAAGGACAGATGGAAGCTCTTATGGCCGATTCTCTTCAGAAATATGGCATCGGTTCTATCCGTTTCGATTTCAATGGTCATGGCAAGAGTGAGGGTGCTTTCTCTGAGATGACCGTTCCTAATGAAATTGAAGACGCCAAGAAGGTTTACGAGTATGCTTGCTCTCTGCCTTGGGTTGACGCTTCACGCATAGCTATCGAGGGACATTCTCAGGGTGGAGTAGTAACCAGTATGCTTGCTGGTGAACTTGGAGCCGAGAAGATAAAGGCTGTTGTTCTTATGGCTCCTGCTGCTGTGTTGCGCGAAGATGCTATTCGTGGAAACACCATGGGTGCTCAGTATGATCCGCTTGATCCTCCAGCCGAGGGTGTGAAACTCTATGGCAATCTTGTTCTTGGCGCCAACTACATCCGTACCGCTTTCTCTTTACCAATATATGAGACAGCAGCAAAATACACAGGACCTGCATGTATTGTTCATGGTACAGCCGACAGAGTTGTTCCTTATACCTATGGCGAGCGCTATCACAAACTATGGGCAGGTAGCGAACTGCACATTCTTGACATGTATGATCATGGATTCTCTCAGAATGTTTATCATGCAGCCGAACTTGCTTCCGAGTTTATTATAAAGAAGTTGAAGTAGGATGCCTCTCCCCGCCATGCGCTTCGCTAATGAATATTGAATAATGAATATTGAATAATGAATGCCTTCGGCATAAAAAAATACCAGCCTGTTTGAATATTTGTTCAGACAGGCTTTTTTTTCTTGACAGTTTTTTTGCTGAAACATTTTTATTTACTATATTTGCAATCAAATTTAAATAACAATGTAAGTTTACTACTAACCTATAATGATATACATTGATTTACCGGAAAAACAAACACGACTCCTGCCGTTTTATCTGGCTATGGAGGAATATGTTGCACGCTATTTGCCAATAGAGAGCGCTTTATTTATGTGGCAGGTGGAGCCTACGGTTATCTTTGGGCGTAATCAGGTTGTGGAAAACGAGGTGAATCTTGAATACTGCCAACAGCACAACATAAGAACTTATCGCCGAAAGAGTGGTGGTGGCTGTGTGTATGCCGATATGTCGAACGTGATGCTTAGTGTTATCACTCGCGAGGGCAACATAAACGAGATTTTCGCCGAATATCTCAGCTTGCTTGCCAAGGCTCTACAAAGTCTTGGCATAGATGCAAGACAGAACGACCACAACGACATTATGCTCGACGGGCGCAAGATTTCGGGCAACGCCATCTATCATCTTCCCGGAAGAACAATAGCCCATGGCACCTTGCTCTATGATACAGATATGGAGAACATGCTCCATGCAATAACTCCACCTCAGGAAAAACTTGCCCGAAACGGAGTGAAAAGCGTGCGTCAGAGGGTTGCTTTGTTGAAAGACTACACTTCTTTGTCGTTAGATGAAATAAAAGCAGGATTAAGGAGAGGCATTTGCAATAAAACAGTTACTCTTTCGCCTGTCGATGTTGAGAAGATAGAGGAGATGGCCAAGGAATATGAAGCCTCAGAATTTATATTCTCAAAATAATACCCTGAAATTATATTCTCAAAGTAAAACTCTGAATATATCATTTCGAAATACCCTGAATTTATTACTCAAATAAAAATACTGACCTATGAACAAAAGAACCTGTCTATACGACAAACACGAAGCTCTTGGAGCCTTGATTTCGCCATTTGGCGGTTTCGACATGCCAATACAATATTCCTCTATCATGGAAGAGCATCAAGCCGTGCGCCAGCATTGTGGTGTGTTTGATGTTTCGCACATGGGCGAAGTATATGTCACTGGTGATGAGGCAGAGAGCTATGTTAATCACATTTTCACAAACGATATTAGAAACGCTCCAGTGGGAAAGATCTATTACGGCATGATGTGCTATCCCGATGGCGGAACCGTTGACGACCTGTTGGTTTACAAGATGGGCGAGAACGAATTCTTCATCGTTATCAATGCTGCTAATATAGACAAGGATGTGGAGTGGATGCGCCAGAATGCCGAAGGGTTCAAGGTGACGATAGACCATTGCTCAGACTACTACGGACAGTTGGCTGTGCAGGGCCCCGAGGCTGAGGCTGTTGTTGAGCAAGTGCTCGGATTGTCTTGCAAGGAATTGTTGTTCTATACCGTAAAGACTATTGATGTTGCTGGCGAAACAGTTATTGTGAGCCGCACGGGCTATACTGGTGAGGATGGCTTTGAGATTTATGGTTCGCACTCTTTCATTTGCGACCAATGGGATAAGCTTATGGCTTCGGGGCGTTGCAAGCCTTGCGGTCTTGGCTGTCGCGACACTCTGCGTTTCGAAGTAGGCTTGCCTCTCTATGGCGATGAACTCTCGGCCGATATCACTCCTGTTATGGCAGGCTTGAGCATGTTTGTAAAGTTTGACAAGCCTGAGTTTATCGGCAAAGACGCTTTGTTAAAACAGAAGAGCGAAGGACCATCCAAGTGCTTGCGTGGTATAGAACTTGCTGATAAGGCTGTGCCCCGTCATGGCTATGCTGTATTGCAAAACGGCATGCAGGTGGGCGAGGTCACCACGGGCTATCGCTTGCTTTCGGTTGATAAAAGCTGTGCCGTTGCCTTGGTTGACTCTTCACTAAAGCTTGGCGACAAGGTTGAAATACAGATAAGGAAGAAAACATTCCCTGGAACCATTGTGAAGAAGAAATTCTACGATAAGCATTACAAGAAGTAAGGAGAACTAACTTCTTTTATCTACATTTATAGAAAACAATTCCAATAACTAAAAACGAAAGAATATGAGTAAAGTAATTGAAGGACTCTATTATAGTGAGAGCCACGAGTATGTAAAGGTTGAAGGTGAGTATGGTTATGTTGGCATCACCGATTTTGCTCAGCACGAGTTGGGTAATGTGGTGTATGTTGATATGCCAGATGTTGACGACGATGTTACTGCCGGCGAGGATTTCGGAGCTGTTGAAAGCGTGAAGGCTGCCAGCGACCTCATCTCGCCTGTTAGCGGCGTTGTTGTCGAGGTTAATGAGGCTCTCGGCGACGAGCCTGAACTCATCAACAAGGATGCTTTTGCCAACTGGATTATCAAGGTGAAGCTATCTGATATGAGCGAACTTGATGAACTGATGGATGCTGCTGCCTACACAGCATTCATTGAGAGCAACAAATAATAACAATGCTTCCCCCTTGGCTTTGTTTTTTGCGAGGGGGAAGGAATAATCACTTTAACCTTTTGATCTATGTATAAGTATTTTCCCCATACCGAGGAAGAGATTGCCGAGATGCTTGGGAAAATAGGTGTGAAGAGTCTCGACGACCTTTATGCCGACATTCCAGAAAGCATGCGCTTTAAAGACGACTATGCTTTGCCCGATGCCATGAGCGAGCTCGAGATTCGCCGAGTGTTTGATGTGCTTGGCGAAATGAACGATCAGCTTGTGTGCTTTGCTGGAGCAGGCATCTACGATCACTACACTCCTTCGGTTGTTCCCAATTTAATTGAACGCTCTGAGTTTCTCACAAGCTACACGCCTTATCAGGCTGAGATTTCGCAGGGCACGTTGCACTATATCTTTGAGTATCAAAGCATGATGGCTGAGCTCACTGGCATGGACGTGTCTAACGCTTCCATGTATGATGGCGCTACTGCCACCGCCGAGGCAATGCTCATGGCTTACAACAACAATAAGAAAGCCGACAAGGTTCTCATCAGCGAAACTGTTGATCCTAAGGTGCGCCGTGTAGTTGAAACCTATGCCAAGTATCATGGTGTGAAGATTGTTGCTATTGCCGAGAAAGATGGCGTCACCGATAGCGACGACCTGCAGAAACTGCTCGTTCAGGGCGATGTGGCTGGAGTTATTGTTCAGTCGCCCAACTACTATGGTATAATTGAAGACTACACCGGCTTTGCCGATATGTGTCACGATGAGAAGTCGCTTTTCATCATCAATAGTGTTGCTGCCGACCTTGCCGTGCTCAAAACACCAAAGGAGTGGGGTGCTGACATCGCTGTTGGCGATGGTCAGTCGCTGGGCATTCCCATGTCGTTTGGCGGTCCTTCTATAGGCTATATGTGTGTAACCGAGAAACTCATGCGCAAGATGCCTGGTCGCATAGTGGGTATGACTCGTGATGCCGATGGCAAGCGTGCCTTTGTATTAACGCTTCAGGCTCGCGAACAGCATATACGCCGCCAGAAAGCCACATCCAACATCTGTTCCAACGAGAGTCTCATGGCATTGTTTGTAACCATCTATATGTCGCTCATGGGCAAGCGTGGCTTGAAGGAGGCAGCCGAGCAATCTTATGCCGGCGCTCACTATCTGCAGCAGCAGTTGATAGCCACGGGCTATTTCACGCCAACCTATAATCAGCCGTTCTTCAATGAGTTTTGCGTTGATTTCAAGGGCGATGTATCAGCCTTGCAGCAGGCTTGCATTGAGAAGGGATTCCATGCTGGCGTTAAGGTGGCAAGCAACACATTGATGTTTGCCGTTACCGAGAAGCGAACAATTATTGAAATCAACAAGCTTGTGGAAACCATTATAGATTTTGTTAAGCAGCAGAAAGGAGGCCGCCGATGAACAGCACACTATATGATAAACTGATTTTTGAATTATCACACAATGGACGTGTGGGCTATTCACTTCCCGAGAACGAATACGAGGGCTTTTCAACAGCCGATATCCCCAAGCATCTTCGCCGTGCCGAGGACGCTGCTCTTCCTGAGTGCGATGAGCTCACTGTGGTGCGCCACTACACCAATCACAGCGCCAACAATTTTGGTGTTAACAACGGGCTTTATCCTCTTGGTTCGTGCACCATGAAATATAATCCTGTTATCAACGAAGAGGTGGCTGCCTTGCGTTCCTTTGCCGAGTTGCATCCCTTGCAGCCTGTTGAAACCTGTCAGGGAGCATTAGAGGTGTATTACAATCTGCAGCTGTGGCTCTCAGCCATTACGGGCATGAGCGAGTTCACGCTCAATCCTTGTGCCGGTGCTCATGGCGAGCTCACGGGGTTGATGACCATTCGTGCCTATCACCGAAGTCGTCACGACTTTAAGCGCACCAAGGTAATCATTCCCGATTCGGCTCATGGCACCAATCCTGCTTCGGCTGCCGTGTGTGGTCTCGAGGTGGTTGAGGTGAAGTCAACTCCCGATGGTCTTGTTGATGTTAACGACTTGAAGCCTCTCCTTGGTGACGACATTGCAGCCATGATGATGACCAATCCAAACACGCTGGGCTTGTTTGAAAAAGATATTCCCGAGATAGCAAAGCTTGTTCATGAGTGTGGTGCATTGATGTATTACGATGGCGCCAACCT
>DGRY01000148.1 GCA_002391185.1 Prevotella sp. UBA4376 | reverse complement strand
TCTCCTAATCACAGTGCAAAGATACAAAGAAAAACAGTAGGTTGTTCAAAGTGACCCGAATATTGAAATGCAACATTTTGCAAAACGCTGATTTATAGCACGTTAGCATTTTTAAAGCCGTTAGCAAGTTGAGATTGCAAATAAACAATGCAAAGATACGAAGAAAAACAGTAGGTTGTTCAAAATTAGATTATTTCGAAATGCAAAACTCTCTCATCGCCTATCTACAAAGGGATTTCGAGAAAAACAAGGTTCTATGGTTTCAGTTTTCAGTTTTCAGTTTTTTTAAATCGACTAAAAAATATCCATTCCAACCCTTTTATATATATATAATTATAATTATATATATATAAGAACCCAAAAATAGTATTTTTTCAAGAAAAAAAAACTGAAAACTGAAAACTGAAACCGCAGCACACTTTTTTTACCTACCTATTGTATTGGAAAAATTATTACCTTTGTATGATTGTAAACCCGAAAACATTTATGATTATTTTAACCAAAGCTTACAACTTCTTGACATGCAAATGGTTAGTTGTGCTTTTCTCTATTTCTTCTGCAACAGATTGTAATATATAAGCCACAGCTTCTAACTATGCGTGCATACATGCGCTGCAGCATAAGATATATACCTCGTGTAGCAGGGGCACTTCTGTTTCTGTTCCTTGTCTTATTTTATACATCCTGTCAGGTATGCTTTAACACGTGGCTTAATAATAGAAACCAAGTGAAAATTACGTACATATTTACAACGATTATTCGTTTGGTTGTTTAGATTGTTTGTTCGAATACACGTTTATAGTGTATGGAACTTTATTCCTATTGACATTCCGAGCATATCTTTTAGAGGTATGCTTCCGTCTTGAAATTTTGCGCGAATATACAAATCGCATGTGCTTATCTCATAGAAAAGAGATATGCTTTTGCTGCGCCATCTTTTTGATTTTGGTATCTGAAATGTTACTCTTTGTCCAAGGGCTATGTTCAAACGAAACTTTGTGGACATGAACTCATAGTATTTATCAGGATAGCGTCCTGGCTGGCTCTTCCAGAATTCATGCCCATATACGGTGTTTAGATATATGCTTGCCGTTAGAGGCTCTATGCTCATTTGGTGGGTTATCTTGTCTGTAGCGTTGGGGAAAATGTTGGCTAAATTAATGCTCCATGGGATGTAGTTTTCTTTTAGTGTTGTTGTAAGTTTTCCGCGTGATGATTGATGTTTGGGGATATAGCCAAAGAGTAGGTCGGTTTCCCACTGCTTGCGCTTACCGTAGTTCCAACCTATACCTGCAGATATTGCTCCCATGTTTCCTGCATTCTGAATGACAAACTGCATAGGAATCAATGCAGTCCAATGCTTTCTGTAGCGATGGATGCGGCGGTCGTATCGACTTTCTTTAGTTTGTGATACATAGACGCTATCGGCGGCAATCATTCTGGTAGCATATATTAGAATTATGCTAATAATTAACAAGCTCTTCTTCATAGCCGTCTGGAGTAAAAGTGAATATTCGATAGTTGCGGTGTTCTGCATTGTCTATACCATAAAAACGCAGACCGTCATTGTAAAACTCGTTAATTTCATGGTTGTGGCAATGACCATATACACAACACATTAGGCCAGGTAAGAAGTCGAGATAACGTCGAAAAGCCTTACATACATTGTTGTTGAACTGATCGCTGTATGGTGGTGCATGCATAATGAGGACTGTTCGGTCAAAGAGTTCCGAATTTTTAGTCATCTCCTCTTCAAGAAAATCGAAATTAGGTATTGCTGCTAAATAGTCGTATTCTGTGGCATTTGTGTCCAGACAAATAAATTTCACCCTTCCTGCAATGAACGAGAAGTCCATTTGCCCATACATCACGTTATATGTTTGATCGCCTGTACCAAGGAAATCGTGATTGCCTATTAATGCTACGTAAGGGCAGTTGAGTTGTTGTAGGATGTCTCTTGACCATTCAAATTCCTTTGTTGTGCCCGTGTCGGTAAGATCGCCAAGGTGAATTACGAAATCTATATTGGGCTGATTGTTAATGTTAGCAACCTCATCGCGTGTGTCAGAGTGCCATAGATGTGTATCGCTGATGAATGCCACTCTAAAGGTCTCTTTGTTTGCGTTTTCTTTCTCAATGGCTGCTATATTATGTGTATTAATATCTGTTTCTCCGTGGATATTAATATCATAAGGATGCGTGTCGAACCAACTGCCACACGATGTTAGAGACAGGTATGTGCATATTGTTAGGAATATAGTTATATATCTCATTGATACATTATAATATGGTGTTCGTATATTACTTGTCAATTTTTTTAAGTGTGGAGTTCTTTCCACACGCAACCTTTTACATCTGTTATTTTTTTATAATATCAGACTGTTTTTGTTATTTTATCTTCATTGATGTTCAGCATATTGTGTATTGATGCTTGCCCAAGCAAGTAGGCTGCATCTTTTCGCGAACAGTTGAACGCACGACGAAGTTCCTTCAGGAAGAATATTCTGTCAACATCGTTTTCGTTTGTCTTGTTGAAAATGTTGTCTACAGATTTCTTAAGGTCGTCAGGATTGTAACGGAAAGTGTGTTTGTAAGCATAATTAAAATAGGCAAAGGCAAATACAACTGCCAATACTAAAAGGATAATCCATGTTGTTTGTCCCATAATTGTAGTGTTTAGTTAGTAAAATAAATAATATTCTCTGTGGCAAATATAATAAAATAATGGTATTGTTTTTCTAAATAGGTGCTTTTTTGTTGATTTAATTTTGTTAAAAAGACTTAAAGCGTAAATTTAGTTCGATATTTTATATATATTTGTGACGTTAACAATAATTCTTAACCATTAAAGACATTTCTGAGTATGGATAAGCAGAAAAATATTGGTGAGGAAAAACTCGAACAGAATCAGGATTCTGGTTTTGACAGAAAGCGCAGGATTACAGGTGCTATATGTGGTCCTATATGTGCATTCCTCGTATTCATTACTCCTATAGCTGGTTTGTCGCCACAGGCTCACACATTATTATCTATCATGACTCTTGTTGCGCTGTGGTGGATAACTGAACCTATACCAATACCAGTAACATCGTTACTCGGACCAACACTTTGTGTTGTTTTTGGTGTTGTAAAAATGAAAGAGGCTTTTGCTGCGTTTGCTAATCCAATGATATTCCTTTTTATGGGTGGTTTCATTATAGCGAAGGCAATGATGGTAAACGGGCTCGATAAGAGAATTGCCTATGGTATTATTTCTATGAAGTGGGTTGGCGATAGTCCTCGGAAGATATTCCTCGCTATCGGTCTTGCATGTATGTTCTGTTCGGGCTGGATTAGTAATACGGCAACAGCTGCAATGATGTTTCCTATAGCTTTGGGATTACTTGAAGCAATTAGTGAGATGATGGCATCAAATGGCAAAACAATCAACCTTCGTACATACAAATATGCTACAGGTTTGATGTTGATGACGGCTTATGCATGTTCTATTGGCGGAGTTCTCACTCCCATAGGTACTCCACCTAACATCATTATGCTTGGGTTTCTTAATGAGATGAGTGACATTCACATATCGTTCTTCCAATGGATGGTATGGGGATTTGCGGCCATGATAGCTTATTTTATTATAGCATACTTTGTTCTGTCACGTATGTTCCCGTCGGATGTTGAACATATAGAAGGTGCTCAGGAATTTATTGGTGGTAAGGTTAAGGAACTTGGGAAATGGACTCGCGCGCAGAAGAACACGCTTATTGCTTTCCTTGCAGCTGTTGTGTTGTGGGTTACTCCAGGTGTTTTGAGTATTCTACTGGGAACAGAAAGTGAGACATTAAACCATTATAACAAACTCTTCCCAGAGGCAATAGCAGCCATGGTAGGTGCTTTGTTGTTATTCTTCCTGCCTGTTGATTTAAAGAAAGGCAAGATGACTCTGAGTTGGAAGCAGGCCATGGCAGGAGTAGAGTGGGGCACGTTGTTGCTTTTTGGTGGTGGTCTCGCCATGGGTGGAATGATGTATTCAACGGGTTTGTCTGGATGGATAGGCGACCAGATTATCACCATTATGGGTGGCGAACCTTCTCAGCTTATTCTCGTTGCTGTGTTCTGTGTTATGTCGCTCTTGCTTTCAGAGCTAACATCTCATACTGCAGCCACCAACATGATAGGCCCACTTGCCATTGGTGCAGCAGTATCAGCAGGTTTCTCTCCTGTGCCTGTTGCTGTAGGCGTTGCTCTCTCTGCATCTTTAGGCTTTATGTTGCCTGTTTCAACACCACCTAATGCTATTGTATATGCCAGTGGATATGTGCCTATCACTAAGATGATAAAGACAGGTGTATATATTGATTTCATTGGCATCGCATTGGTAACCATACCTATAGTTTTGTACCTTGTGACCTTAATTATATAAGTTTATTGATGAATTGAATGACAATTTATAAGGCGAGCCATCGTTGATGATGCCTCGCCTTAATTAAGACCATCCGTTAAAATCTCTCAAAAAAAATGTTGAATTTGTCGATATGCGACATTATTCTACTACTTTTGTAATAAATAGTAGTTAAAGCGAATGAAAAAGATTCTTTTACGCGTAATACTCATCTCTTTTGCTATGTCTATAGTGGCATGCGGAGGTGATGAAAAGAAGAGTGTAAGAAAGGAGAAAAAAGAAAATGCAATAGCTGTTGACAAACATCTTACTCATGTGCTTGATTCTTTTGCCACGGCACCAAGATGCTCTGGAAAATTTGGATTGTATGTGTATGATCTAACGGCAGAAAAACCAGTTTATGCAATGAACGAGAAGGAGGGCATACCTTCGGCTTCGTGTATGAAACTTCTTAGTGGAGTTGCCGGATTGAAACTATTGGGTACGAAATATTTGTATCATACATCTATCTACACGCATGGTAAGATGGATTCAGACACATTGCGTGGTGATGTTAGTTTCAAAGCAGATCTTGACCCTCAGTTGCAAGACGAAGACATGAAGCAGTTTGCTCAGGCATTGCGACGTAAGGGCATAAAAAAAATAGATGGAAGGCTTATTATCGATTTATTCCTCAAAGAACCTGTAAAAAGTGAAGCTCATTGGTATCCTTGGGATTTGTCATTCTCTAAGTATGGAGTGATATATAAAGGTCCTGAGCGTGTGAAACACGCATTGAAAGGTGCAATTAGGGCTGCAGGCATTCAATTAAAGGATGATCAGGTGGTCTTTGCACGTGTTCCTAAAGGTAGTCATTGTATATATAGATACTGTAGTGGAATAAACAAGGTGATTCGCAGAATGTGGAAAAACTCGTCAAACACTAAAGCGACATCCTTACTATATACAATAGGAAAAAGGGTTAATCCAAAAGTAAATCCTACTGAGGCAGGAGTGTTATACCTTAGAAATTTCCTTCATAAAGAAATTGGTGTTACCGACTCAATCCTTGTTGTTCATGATGGATGTGGCTTGTGTACAAATAATCATTTGTCGGCAGAGGCCTTGGTGAAAATCCTTGATTACGGTTATCGTGACAAGGCAATTTTTAACTATCTTTGGAATTACCTTGCAATATCAGGTGTTGATGGCACGTTAGCCAGATTTGGATATGAGTTGCGCGGAAAGGTACATGCCAAGACCGGTACGCTGTCACACCCTTATGGAATCTCATCGTTGGCAGGATATTGTAAAGCTCAGAATGGTCATCTATTGGCTTTTGCTATTATGGATAGCGAGATGTCGGTGCTTGATGCACATGTTCTGCAACGTAAACTATGTAAAATATTAGTGAAATAGATAACTAACTATTATATAATACATGAAAAAGATTGATTGCTTCCTCGCTAAAGGAGGAGAAATTGAAGTTGCAAAAACTATTGAGAGTTTAAAGGCAACAGGGTTGGCAGGAAAAATAGAAACTGTTGACAACATCCGCAGTAGTGCTGCTATGAAGGTGATAGCTCAGAAGGCAGAGGCAGAGTTCACCATGATTTATCTCAAGGGCGAGTATCTTGAGATTGGTTTATATGCTTTTGAGCGTATTCTTCAGATAGCTGATGCTACTGGTGCTGGCTGGATTTATGCTGATCATTATAAGATTTCGGCAGAAGGAAAGCGTACTGAGGCTCCTGTTATTGATTATCAGGAGGGTTCTTTGCGTGACGATTTTGATTTCGGAAGCATTGTTGTTGTTAGAACAGCGGCTTTGAAGGAGGCTGCTGCTTGCATGACAGCTGATTACAAGGCTGCAGGTTTCTATGACTTGCGTTTGAAAATGGCTCAGAAAGTGAAATTTGTTCATATCCCAGAAAACTTATATAGTGAGGTTGAGCTTGATAATCGTAAGACGGGTGAAAAACTTTTCGATTATGTTGACCCTCGTAATCGTGCTTCACAGATAGAGATGGAACAGGCTTGTACCGAATACCTTAAAGAGGTTGGTGCTTATTTGGAACCTAAGTTTAAAGAGGTTGACTTTAAGAGTGAGGATTTCGAGGTGGAAGCAACAATTATGATTCCTGTGAGAAATCGTATTAGAACCATTCGTGATGCTATTAAGAGTGCTCTTTCACAGAAGACGACATTTAAATACAATGTCTTTGTCGTAGAGAATGGCCCTGAATATCATTCTACCGATGGTACAACAGAAGCTATTGAGGAATTCGCTGACGATGAGCGTCTTGTTCATATTATTCCTACTCGTCGTGATATTTGTGTTGGGGGCGCGTGGAATATGTGTTCACACCATGAGAAGGTGGGACGATTTATTGTTCAGCTCGATTCTGATGATGTTTATAGCGGTCCCGATACATTGCAAAAGATGGTTGATGCTTTCTATGCTCAGAAATGCGCAATGGTTATTGGTGCATATCGCTTGACAGATATAGATCTTAATACTCTACCTCCTGGTGATATCGAACATCGTGAGTGGACTATTGAAAATGGACGCAATAATGCATTGCGTATCAATGGGTTAGGTGCTCCTCGTGCATTCTTCACTCCTGTTATCAGAAATATTAATCTTCCTAATGTTAACTATGGTGAGGATTATGCTTTGGGACTTGCTATTTGTCGTGAGTATCTCATAGGACGTATCTTCGATATTGTGTATTTCTGTCGTCGTTGGGATGATAATTCTGATGGTGATTTGAGTATTGAAAAGGAGAATCGTAACAACACATATAAGGATAGAATAAGAACATGGGAGTTGCTTGCTCGTAAGGCTCTCTGTGCAAAATAATGACAATATTAAACCTATAATCGAAAAAGCTATGATATTAATTGCTGATAGTGGTTCAACAAAGACCGACTGGGCTTTGGTTGAAGATGGAAAGGCTATAAAAGAATTGCGCACGAAGGGTATGAATCCTTTTCAGATGAGTGAAGAGGAGATTGCTGAAGAAGTTCGCACATCACTTATTGAACAACTGCAGACCAATGAAGTTGATGAGGTGCATTTCTATGGAGCTGGTTGCACAAAGGAAAAGCAGCCTGTGGTAGAACGTGCTTTGCGCAGACATCTTGTTATCAATGGTGTATGTGAAGTAGCAAGTGATATGCTTGGTGCTGCAAGAGGCATCTGTGGCCACGAACCTGGTATTGCTTGTATTCTTGGTACAGGTAGCAATTCATGTTCTTACGACGGAAAGAACCTTGTGAAGAATGTTTCTCCATTAGGATTTATTCTTGGGGATGAGGGAAGTGGTGCTGTTCTTGGCAAACTTCTGTTGGGTGATATACTCAAGAATCAGATGCCACAGCATATTATAAAGCGTTTCTTTGAGAAGTATAATACCACTCAGGCTGAGATCATTGATAAAGTGTATCGTCAGCCCAAACCAAATACTTTCCTTGCCAGCTTTGTTCCCTTCCTCGAAGAGAATATTGAAGAACCTTCTATTTATGCTTTAGTTCTTAATAGCTTCCGTTCGTTCCTTCAGCGTAATGTAAAGCAGTATGAAAACTGGGATAAGTTGCCAATAGGTTTTAACGGAAGTATTGCTCATTTCTATCGTAAGCCACTTGAAGAGGCTCTGAAACTTGAGGGGATGAACCTTGGGCGAATTGTTCAGGCTCCAATGGCTGCTTTGGTTGAATATCACGCATAATAAATCATGGAGAAAATCACAGAAAAATCATCTTTGTATGATAATCTTGACCAGATGAGTGTGCATGAACTTCTTGTTGATATGAATAATGAAGACAAGAAAGTTGCTATTGCCACAGAAAAGGCCATCCCTCAGATAGAGGCACTTGTTGAGAACATTGTGAAGCGTGTAAAGCAAGGTGGACGTATATTTTATTTAGGTGCAGGAACAAGTGGACGTTTGGGGGTTCTTGACGCCAGCGAGATTCCTCCAACATATGGTATGCCTCCAACAACGGTTATCGGTCTTGTAGCTGGTGGAGATACTGCTTTGCGTAATGCTGTTGAAAATGCCGAGGATGATGAATTGCAAGGCTGGAAAGACATACTTCCATTTAAGCCTACTGCACAAGATACGATAATTGGTATTGCTGCATCAGGAACAACGCCTTATGTTATAGGTGCTGTTAAAGAGGCTCGTAATATGGGGTGTCTTACCGGCTGCATAACCTGCAATCCTGATTCTCCTTTAGGTATGACTTCTGAATATCCTATCGAGGTTATTGTTGGTCCTGAGTTTGTTACAGGTTCTTCACGTATGAAGGCTGGTACTGCCACAAAGCTCATATTAAACATGATATCTACTTCCGTAATGATTAAGATTGGTAGAGTGAAGGGCAACCGTATGGTTAATATGCAGCTTACCAACAAGAAACTTATTGAGCGTGGTACGAAAATGCTTGTTGATTTGCTTCATCTTGATTATGAAGAGGCTAAGCGTGTGTTGTTGCTGCATGGAAGCGTTGAAAAGGCACTTAGTAGCTTTCAATAGTTTTTCGTACTTTTTCTCTTAATCTTTTACCAACTTTTGGTTTAGGACCCATTCGTGTGCCGAGAAATGACATTCCACTTGGACTCTTCGGTCGCATGAGTGGGTCGTCCAACATCTTTTTATATGATTCAGTTGGTGCGGTTGCTCCTTCAAGCTCTACTTTCTTTGCTGTTATTACAACGGTGTTTAGAGTAATGGCTACTGGTAGAAGTAGTGTTGTGTCAGAAAGGTTCTTGATTTGGCAATCGCGTTTCACATATCCTTTTCCAATAAATGATACACTTGAAGCAGTAGGGTCATCTATATAATAATGTCCCTGATAGTTGGTTGTATATTTTTTGTTTCTGTTTGTTATGATGCTTGCGCCAGAAATAGGCTGACGTGTTTCCATATCCAACAGAACTCCTCTTTTCTGCGCATTCGCATTATTTGAGATCAGAATTATTGCGGTGACTAATGATAACAGTTTCATTTTATTGTTGTTTCTTAAGAGGTCAATCGCTGCTTTTTCGGCAACAAAGATAATGCTGTGACTTATCAAGTGATATGTTTTCCCTTTTTATTTACGTTTTGTTATGTTCGATTAGCTTAAACTTATCAAATATAAAATAAATAATCTTTCATAAGCAACGCTTGTAAAACTTCAATTAAATGACACACGTTTCGCTAAAAAAAATTATTTATTAATTTTCGTACCCGTTATATTGTATATTTTGGTTTAATAGTTTGTTGTTTTGAATATTATTTGTAATTTTGCGCTAATAATAAAAACTACCAAGATGATCACAGCATATACTGACTTTAAAAATATTCCAAGTAATGGAATCTATAACACTATTCTTTGCAAGAAAGGTGATAAAGATGTTGTTTTAAAGCAACTTCGTGAACCTTATGCTTCACAGGCAAAATACAAGTCTGTGCAACATAAGGAATATACTTATGGAAAGAAGATAGACAGTCCGTATGTGGTGAAATACCTTGGTGAAGAGGATTTGCCGGATTATGGTCATGTTCTTGTGACAGAATATGTTGAAGCTCGCTCTTTGGCTGTGTATCTTTCTGAAGGACATAGTGATGAAGAAAAGATAGATATGATTAAAAGCATAGCAGAGGCTTTGAATAGCTTGCATCAACTTAATCTTATCTGCGGTGTTCTCAATCCTTATACTATAATGGTTACTTGCCAGGACGATCGTCCTGTTATAACAGAATTGCGAGGCACTTACAATAACACCATAGATGAACCAGCCGATTATCAGAAGTATATTTCTCCAGAACAGAAAGATGGTACTATAACAGTTGATCGACGTACCGATATATATTCTATTGGTGTTTTGATGCGTGATATGGGGCTTACTCTTTCTTATGATTCTATTATTAAGAAATGTTGTTCTATAGGGCGTAATGATAGGTTTTATGATTGCGATGACCTTATCATGAATCTTCATGGCAGTTATAAAAGGAGTAATACCAATATTCGAGTAAATCCTCAGGTGTTGGCTGTTTTGGCAATTGCGGTTGTTACTGCTGCAGTAGTATGGTTAGGTGTTAGCAATCTTGATAAATTGGCAGAAGTTTTCAATACTGAGAAAAATGAGGCTACAGAGCAAACTTCTGCAGATACAATAACAAATGAATCAGAAAATGTAGCTGCTGTAGGTGAAAAAACTGATAGTTTTGCTAAACAAAGTACAACAGCTGCTGCAAAGGGAAATGATTTTTCTTCTATTGTGTCTCCTAATGTAAAAGAAACTCTTGATAAAGTTTATCAGCCTTATATTGAAGAGCGCCAGTCTGGTATGACCTTGAATACATATAAGAGTCGTTTGCGTCCATTGCGTTCTCAGGTTAAGAAAGCTTATAAGGATATAGCACGTGATTTGGGATCCATCACTGATGATGAACGTCAGATTTTTGATAATTTGTTTGCTGAGTATAATAAACAAAAACAACAGGAGTTTGCTACTTGTGCTCCTTTAAAATAAAAGTTATTGGGTTATAAGTTTTTGATTCTTATAACCCAATAATTTTTTACCTCATAATTTTTTACCTCATAATTTTTTGCCTCATAATTTTTTGCCTCATAATTTTTTACCTCATAATTCTTCCTTCTTTTTTCTCATTCTTCTATTTCCTGCAATCCGCGCATGAAATTTATCACGAAGTTACTTGTTGTTTCTACAGGTGCATAGGGCATGTAGCGAAGAGAATGGCGCAAGTTTCTTCGCATGGCTTTACCGCTAAGTTTTACTCCCATTCGTGCTTGTTTAAACTGCAGGTCGAGCATGGCTTCTGCCTCTCCATCTGCCATTGATTTAAAGGTTATTTTCTCGGTTTTACTTTCCTTGCTCTTTACAAAAGGTAGTTCTGAACTTTCAAAGCCGAAGAAATCGATTAATATGCAACCCTGTAGCTGAGCAAGACGAGAGATATGAAGTTTTTTTAGCCAACGGTCAAGCTTGTTATAGTCGGCTTTGTTTCCACGTGTTCTGATGTATTGCCCTAACTGGATAATCCCTCGAAGTGGAATACCATAGCTCATTATCGAATTTACGTTGCTGACAATAATGCGTAGTAGGTATATGCTTTCTATATTTGCGTTTTCAGAGCGTCGCTCACGATCTTGTATTTTCTTCAAACGATGGTTGAGTAAAGGGTTTGAAAGGTGTACTTCTCCTGCTGGCATGTTAGCAATATCTTTCATCAGTCCAAGCATCTTTTGATATTTGAACTGTGACATTGGCTCTTGCTGTTCACCAGTTTGAAAGTTATCTGAGCGCAACTTCCTAAAGAGATTTCTTTTGATGATTTCCATTCCTTAGCTATATTTCTTAGGATAACGAATCATAATTGCCAATAGCGCTGCCAGTCCTATGGCCATAGGATAGAAGAGCCATGGTATTATTTGAACAGGGTTTATACCTGCAAGACCTGCTGCCAATAATATCTGCACCCCATAGGGTAGTAGCCCCTGTACGCTACAGGAGAATGTGTCGAGAATGCTTGCTGCTTTTCTGTTGTCCACACCATATTGATCACCAATTTTTTTTGATATCCTTCCAACGGTTAGTATGGCTACTGTATTATTTGCTGTGCATATATTCACAAAACTGACAAGTGCCGCAATAGCAAGCTCGGCGCCTTTCTTCCCATTCACATGGGCGGTTAGTTTGTCGATGATAAAATCAATTCCTCCGTTCTCGCGAATAATTTCAAGTATTCCGCCTGCCATCATGGCAATGATGACAAGCTCGCCCATTCCGAGAACACCATCTCCCATGGCGGCAAACCAATTGGTTATTGTATAATCGCCTGAGATAAGTCCAATGATGCCACAGATTACAAGTCCTAATGTGAGCACAGCCATAACATTCATTCCTGCAATGGCAGTAGTGAGAACAACAAGATATGGGATTACTTTATAGAATTCTATATCTTCTACGTTTGTAGGAGCAGATATGCCGGTTCCCATTATTGCATATATTATTAACACAACGATAGCTGCAGGCATTACAATCTGTGAGTTTACGCGAAATTTATCGCTCATGTTGCAGCCTTGTGTCTGGGTAGCCACTACTGTTGTGTCGCTGATAAATGATAGGTTGTCACCAAAATATGCTCCTCCCACTACAACGGCAGTAAGCAAGGCTATAGAACTACCTGTAGAATGGGCAACGCCTGCAGCTATAGGTACAAGTGCTACAACTGTTCCAACACTTGTTCCTATGGAAACAGATATAAAACACGCTGCCAAAAATAGCCCGGGAAGAAGTAGATTTGTTGGCAGGTAGTTTATCGCAATGTTCACCGTGGCATTTATGGCTCCCATGTTTTTTGCTGATGCTGCAAAAGCACCCGCAAGCACATATATCCATAGCATAAGCATGAGGTTTTGTTCACCAGCACCTTTGCTAAAGGTGTCGATACGCTTCTTCATGGATATGCCACCCGATATGATAATAGCATAGACACTTGAGAAAAGAAATGCCACCGTTAGACTAAGATTAGGCTCATTATCCGTTTTGTCCACAGAATAAATAGTGAACATCACGATGAAGGCTATCAGTACAAAAAGTGGCGATAACGCCAGTAATCCGCGCTTTTTCAATTTTATATGAATTTGACTTTTATAGTAACCTTAATTGCTTACACTTTAGCTTATACTCTCGCTTTTTTCGCACAGTAAAGCCTACTGCAAGTACTATTGTAGCTCAATATTGATAAAGATTCTTAGGCTTCCAAATCCTTCTTGCCTCCATTTTATAGGAGGAATACAAGTTCTAACTTACAGCTGGGTTCTTCTGTAGAAATCTACATTCTCTGGCGACAGCAATTCTATAGGCATATAGTTCACAGGTTGCACTTTCTTCTTGAGCACTATAGCCTTGAAGAGGGCGTCTATGCAACAATATCCCTGCTGATAGGCATGCTGGGCTATAAGGAAACTTATGCTGCCTTCTTTTAGGCAATGTGCATTTTTTTCCACCATATCATAGCCCATAATCTGAATGTCACGACGGTTTGATTTTAAAAGGAAATCACCAACGATGTGTGCTTTTGAACTCAATGTTATGCAATGGTGAACATCTGGATGTTCATCAAAGAAAGCTGTCAGGGCAGTGGTGTATTCCTGTTTAGTGCCACCCCAAGGCACATCAAGTTCTATAATCTTTATTTCAGGGAAGTGGTCGCGCATGTAGTGGCGGAATCCCACCTCACGGTTGTCCTGCTGTTTAGAAGAACTGTGTCCGTTTTGTGTTAATTTAAAGAACATTACCTCTTTCTCTTTTGAAGCAATAAGCATAAGCATACGGGCCGCAAAATATCCACTTGCAAACGAGTCTTGGCCGAAGAATGATAACGGTCTCAGATCGGGCATGTATGAGTCGAGCATCACGAATGGAATTTTCAATTCGTGAAGTTTATCGGTGAAGTTTCGTGTTTCTTCCAATGCCGATGGTACAATAACAACTCCGTCGGGATTGTTAGATAAACATTCATCGCATTGTTCGTTGAACGACTCAACGCTAAATCGTTGATAATGAAGTATTCGTACGTTTATATGGAAATCTCTACGAGCCTCCATGGCTTTGTGCGCTCCTTGCTCAATCTCTTCCCAATATGCCTCTTGTTCATGGCGAGGCATAACTATATAGAAGATATATGATTTGTTATATGCCAAGGCACTGGCATACATGTTTGGATGATAGTCAACCTCTTTCAAGGCAGCCTCTACCTTCTCTCTTGCTTTAGGAGAAACATTTGGTCGATTGTGCAAAACACGGTCAACGGTACCTACAGAAACGCCTGCTCTTTCAGCGATGTCCTTAATACGAATTTTGTCGTTCATAATTTTACTTCATTTGCCACGCAAACACACCTTATTTATATTTTGTGCGCGCACACGTGACATGTATTATTTCGCAAATATAACCATTTTTTTTAAATTGTGCGCACGCACAGTCTAAAAATCAACGCAAAAAAGTATTTTTTTACGATTTTATTTCCTCATTTGCGAAAATATATCTATTTTTGCTTGTGAAGAATAGCATAAAAGAGGTTCTTCATCGTATAAAGATTAAATTCATAAAAACAAACATAACTTAAAAGAACAAGTTTAAATGTCTAAGATTGTTACGTTGGGCGAGATTATGCTTCGCCTTTCTCCAGACGGTAATGACCGTTTTATTCAGACTGATTCTTTTCGTATTATCCCTGGCGGTGGTGAGGCTAATGTTGCTGTATCTTTGGCAAACTATGGTCATGATGCTTATTTTGTGTCTAAACTACCTGAACATGAGATTGGTCAAATAGCTGTAAATGCTCTCCGTCGTTATGGTGTCAATACCGAGTATATTGCTCGTGGTGGAAGTCGTGTTGGGCTCTATTATGCCGAGACAGGTGCTTCTATGCGTCCTTCAAAGGTGATATACGATCGTGCCAACAGTTCAATAGCCGAGGCTGATCCACAGGATTTTGATTTTGATGCTATAATGGAGGGAGCTGATTGGTTTCATTGGAGTGGTATCACTCCAGCTATATCTGATAAGGCTGCGCTTCTAACAAAACTTGCTTGCGAGGCAGCTAAGCGTCATGGTGTAATGGTTTCTGTTGATCTTAACTTTCGCAAAAAACTATGGACCTCAGAGAAGGCTATTTCGGTTATGCGTCCATTAATGCAGTATGTTGATGTGTGCATCGGTAACGAGGAGGATGCTGCTCTTTGTCTTGGATTTAAGCCTGATGCAGATGTAGAGAACGGCAAGACAGATGCTGCAGGCTATCATAAGATTTTTGAGCAGATGGCTAAGGAATTCAACTTCAAGTATGTTGTTTCAACCCTTCGTGAGTCATATTCTGCTTCATATAATGGTTGGAAGGCTCTTATCTTTGATGGTATGGAGTTTTATGAGAGCAAGCATTATGACATCAACCCAATAATAGACCGTGTTGGTGGTGGTGATAGCTTCTCTGGCGGTCTCATTCATGGTATGCTTAAATACAATAATGATCAGGCAAAGGCACTCGAGTTTGCAGTTGCAGCAAGTGCTTTGAAGCACACCATTAATGGTGATTTTAATCTTGTTAGCGAAGCTGAGGTTCTTGCTCTTGCAGGAGGTGATGCCAGTGGTCGTGTTCAACGTTAATACAGTTATTTTATAATGGCACAGTTCAATAAAATTCAGGTAATGACAGCTATGAAGCAAACAGGTATGGTTCCTGTATTCTTTAATAGCGACATAGATATTTGCAAGAATGTGATAAAGGCATGCTACGAGGGTGGTGTGCGTGTTTTTGAGTTTACCAATCGTGGTGATTTTGCTCACGAGATTTTTGGTGAACTCGTTAAATGGGCAGGCAAGGAATGTCCTGAGTTGATTCTTGGTGCAGGAACAGTTGTTGATGCACCTACCGCAGCCCTTTATATTCAGTTGGGTGCCAATTTCATTGTTGGACCAAATTTCAATCCAGAGATTGCTCCTGTTTGCAACCGTCGCTTGGTTCCTTACAGCCCAGGTTGCGGTTCTGTTTCAGAAATGAGTGATGCTCAGGCTGCAGGATGTGACGTGACAAAGGTGTTTCCTGCAGGAAATGTTGGTGGTCCATCATTTGTAAAGAATGTTCTTGGCCCTCTTCGTTGGAGCAACATCATGGTAACTGGTGCTGTAGAACCAACAGAGGCAAACCTGACAGAATGGGTAAAGGCTGGTGTTATGTGTGTAGGAATGGGTTCAAAACTCTTCCCTAAAGATGTTATAGCATCAGCTAACTGGCAGGCAATTACTGATAAGTGTAAAGAAGCTCTTGGCTACATTGCTAAGGCTCGTGCATAATCAACAATCCGAGTTTCCTGAATCTTCAGATTACTTAGAATATTCCGATTACTCGGGTTAGTCAGACTATAGATTAGGGCTATCGTCTCCGTTGTCATCGCCATCTGACTCTGGAGTTACCCTACAGTCTGTTTCTTCTCCCTCTCCCTTTGGAGAGGGCTGGAGAGAGAGGCTTCTTCCTTCGAGAAGCCTACTTTTTTGTGTAAGATAAAATTCGCATTTTACACGATGAGAATGTATTAATTGGTAATTATTTTGGCGCTTTAAAAATTAATTTATAATTTTGCTGCATGTAGAAAAGTCAACCATCATGAAAATTACGCTATTGCAGCAAGACATTGTTTGGGGTGATCCGCAGGCAAACTGTCAAAAGGCATCAGAGTTTATTGATAGAAATCCTGGTAGTGATATCTATGTGCTACCAGAGATGTTTTCAACTGGTTATGCAACAGAACCAGAAGGCTTTGCCGATGAAAAAGGCTTTGCACTTAGCTGGATGACTGAGAAGGCAAGGCAGATAAATGCTGCTATTTGTGGAAGTGTAGCAGTTGAAGAGTTTGGCCGTTTTTATAATCGTTTCTATTTTGTTCGTCCTAACGGTGTAGAAACACTTTATGATAAGCACCATCTTTTTACATATGCGGGTGAAAATCAGCATTTCACAGCAGGAAAACATAGAGTTATATTTGGATATGCCGGTAAGCTCTTCCTTCCGCAAATATGTTATGATTTGCGTTTCCCTTGTTATAGCAGAAATCATAAAGAATATGATGTGGCTATTTATGTTGCTTCGTGGCCTTCTGTACGTCAGTATGCGTGGGACACGCTATTACGTGCGCGTGCTATTGAAAACCAGTGCTATGTTGTGGGAGTAAATAGAGTGGGTGACGATCCTACTTGTCATTATAATGGCGGTTCGTGTGTTATTGATCCATGGGGAGAAAGCATAGCTGTATGTGAATATGGGAAGGAAGATGTTGTTACGGCAGAAATAGACGTAGATAAACTACATGATTTTCGTAACAAGTTTCCTGTTCTTAATGATCAAGATTTTTAATGACTAGTGTTTTGCAAGCTAAGCTTTCTGGAGAAATTTGGATATAATGATATAAATTGAAAAGGGGATGCTTCTCAGCACCCCCTTTTACCTTAAACCTAAAACCTATTAAAATCTTTAATGCTCTATAAATGCGAAAATTAACCACAAAATTTAAATGCGAAATTAATGCGAATAAATAGTAACTAAATGCGAAAAATTAACCAAATATATACTTAACTATGAAAAAACACGAACCGATATATTAACTTTTTATTAACTCTGATGCAAAGATAAATAGTATTTTTATAAAGTGCAATAGTTTTGTTGATATAAAAATATCATATTTGTGACTAAAAATATCGTTTTTGTTGTTTTATGGTGTTTTTTGTGTCTTTTTTGTGTCTTTTTTGTGAAAAAAAAGTGTTTTTAGAATGTGTTGTAACAAAAAATAAAAGGTATGTAACAAATAAACAAGTTATAAATTACGAAAACTTGTACTTTTGTCACCACGTAAATGTTTAATTTTAATTTCACCATGAAAATGAGGAAACTTCTACTATTACTAATTGTTTTAAATTTTGCAGCGTTTAAGATGCATGCACAACAGCGTCGTCCTATTGATTCTCGCCACCCTCTGTGGCTTGTTCATATCGACATTTGGAATCAGGCCGATCCGCAAAAGATTATTGATCTTATCCCTGAAGACATTAAACCTTATGTGTGCATGAATCTTTCTTTGTCGTGTAGCTACGACATTAAGAAAAATGTGTATATGCGTCCACAAAACGCTATTCTAACCTACAAATCGTGGGCAAGTGTGTGTCAGAAGAATGGTTTATGGTTTACGTGTCAGCCAGCCAGTGGCGGTCATACTCATATCCCTGATAATCAACTCGACACATTTGAGTATTTCTTTAAGAACTATCCAAACTTTCTCGGCTGGAACTATGCTGAGCAGTTCTGGGGATTTGATGAAGGCTACAAGGACAGGAGTTCAAGCTCGCAGGAAGACCGTTTGGCTTTGTTTGCTCATTTGATAGAGATGAGCCACAAGTATGGCGGTTTCTTAACGGTGAGCTTCTGTGGCAACATTTGGTCGCATGCGCTTACTCCCGTTGGTATGCTAAAGCGTAATGCCGATTTGTTGGAAGCAAGCCGAAAGTATCCCGAAGCCATTCTTTGGCTATATAAATACACCACATCGTCTTGTTTCTATAGTTCAGAGAGCGTTTGCTTTTCACCTTTTGTTTCCGGTCTTGCAAAGAATTATGGTGTTAGATATGACAACTGTGGCTGGAACGAGGGTATGAGAGCTCTTCTTGGCGAAGACAATAATAGAAAATATCCAACAGCAGCTGGAATAGGAACCATTTTGGAGCAGTGTGGTGTTAATGGTGCTTGTGTTTGGGATGGTCCAGAACTTATATGGACTGAGGATTTTCAGAATCAGAATAATACTACTGTCAATGGCTATAGCCGTCGTAACTGGGGTACATTTCCGGGCTTCCGCAATATATGGATAGATATGTTCCGAAAAATTATCGATGGCACATTATATATACCTACACGTGAGGAAGTTGTAGGAAAACAGAAAGTAGTTGTCGTTAACGACGTAAATAGTGGCTCAGATGAAGATAAATATGTAGGATGGGGCAACCTGTATGACGGCCTTTACAAACTTAACGATCCAATGAATCGTGGTAACGGGCAATACATGGATAATCTCACATATTTGAAGGGAAGTGGACGATATGGCGCTATTCCTGTGTGTGTGGAACTTACTGATGAACTTGCAAAGAGTATTCCGCTTCAGGTGAAGAAGTCAGAACGTAGCACAAAATGGCCTACCATTGATGCTAAGGTAGCCGACTTCAACAGACTATATCCTGAGGTGAGCACAGGTGACCTGTATGTTAATCGTTATCGTAATCAGCTCATAACTTATAATCCATATTCTACCCAAAACGGAAAGAAAACAGCTTCTGCGGACATTCCGTTGAAATATAATAAATGTGACAGGCTGAAATTGGCTTATAACCGTTATAGTGCTGGTATTATACGTGAATATGCTGATCATATTGACTTGTATTTAAATAATTACCGTACAGATTCTGTAGCACCTGTGAGGGATGAAATTGTTGTTTATGGAGCAATAGAAAAGCCATCGTATGTTATGAGCAAGAGAGTGGAGGCTCAGGCTTCGACGGCTGAGAACTGGGATGCAGCAAATCACATGTACACCCTGTCGGTAACTCATAATGGTCCTGTTGATATTACCTTGAATTGTATTGGTGATGCCATTAATCGTGAAACCGATTATCTGCCATCTTCAGCATTGTCGCTTGATATTCCTAAGCAGGCTGAGATAATTAATGATTCGTTGATTATAGAAGCTGAGGATATGGATTATCGTGGCATTTCAAAATGTGCGGTGCTGCCATATTATGATATGCCAGATGTGAGAGGACATTCGGGCAATGGCTTTATGGTTATGGGTACAGGCGAAAATGCTTCACTTCGCCATGTTTTCAAAGCTCCTAAAGCTGGAAAATATGTGGTGAGCATGAGGTATATGAATACTTATAAAAAAGGTAATGTGAGATTTACTGTTGGTGATGAGGGTAAGCTTGTTGCTTGTCATATTACAAAGAATAACGAGTGGGCAACAAACAAACTTGTTATGAATATGCAGCAAGGAGATAACACTTTGACCATCGACAACGTAAGTGCTATTGATATGTTGGTTGACCAGATAGTGTATCGTGAAGCAACTATGACAGATAAGGACGACATGGCATATGATCGTGAATATGAGCCAGAAGAGCATATTGACGACGATCCTGATCCACAGAGTGTTATACCTGCTAATAATGTTATCTATCAAGATGATTTTGCTGAACTTGGAGATGGTTATGTGCCAGACGATTGGACTGTTGTCAATCAAAACAATACTGTTCATGGAGGTGTTGCTGGTTCCGGTCCACGTATATTCCAGTTTGCTGAGGGTAGTGATTTCAGATTTGGTATGTATGTACGCACCATGGCACCAGGTGATGGTTACGCTATGTATGGAAGAGTTAATGACCATGAGCTGAATCTCAAGCAAAACATTAAATACACTCTTACTTGTGATGCTGCAGCATGGAAAGGAACGCCATGGCTTAAGATTGAAGTGCTCGATGATAACGACCGGGTGATTGCATCAAGCATAAAAGCTTGCACGCCAAACATGAATGGCAGTAGAATGACATTCTCTGATGCAACACATTTTGATATTAGTTTCACACCTTCAGCAGATGGAGTTTATGCTTTGAAATTTTCTCCAGTGGCAAATGAAAACGGTGACGATGGCGGCTGGCTTGAAGTGATGTTTGGTAATGTGAAGCTGGTAAAGGCTACAGCAACAGAAATCAAGCGTGTGCGCCATGCTGACATATCAAATGATGTAATGTATAATCTTAATGGACAACGAGTTGATAAGAATTATAAGGGAATAGTTATTGTTAATGGAAAGAAGATGATTAAGAAATAAGTAATATTTTTTACATCCAAGTTTGTTATTTTTATATCCTTCCGGTCGTGTTTTCGACCGGAAGGATTTTTTTTGTTTTATATGTAAAAAAAATGTAATGTAGTAAATACCTTTTTTACGCTTTTACCTTTTTACTTTTTCACCTCTGAGAAATAGTTGTTACGCAAAGATTTTACTACTTTGTCACCATTAAGCTTAATGTTTTGTTTAAGCTTAATGTCTTGTGATGAAGCACCAACCTTTATGATGTATTCGCCTGGAGCGATATTCCATTGGCGATTACCGTTGTTGGTGTAGTAACCAAACTGATCGATATACATCTTGATAGTTACAGTTTTTGTTTCGCCTTTCTTTAGTGTCAGACGTGAGAATCCTTGTAGCTGAATAGGGCGGATGTTCTGTTTTGAATCTGTGGGCGACAAATAAAGCTGTGCAATTTCATCGGCATCCATTGCTCCTGTATTTGTTACATCGAATGATATGTCGATGCTCTCATCGCTTGTTTTTGCCTCTGGTGTTACTTTTAGATTGCTATATTTAAATGTTGAATAGCTCAGTCCATAACCAAAGGGCCAAGCCACGCGTGAATCCTGCTTTTCGCTATAGTTATAGCATATTGGTTCGTTAAGTTCTACGTTAGGATAGCTGACAGAGAGCTTTGCCGATGGCGATACCTTTCCGTAGAGTATATTGGCAAGCGCATTACCTCCTTCTTCGCCAGGATACCATGCTTGAATGATGGCTGCACAGCGGTCTGCAATCTTTGATATCACCTGAGCTCTACCTCCAAAAAGAACTAAAACTACAGGTTTGCCACTTGCAAGGAGTTCCTCAACATATTGTTCCTGCTTGCCAGGCAGGCGAAGTCCTTGACGGTCGCGGTTTTCACCACAGAGCATTACGTTTTCGCCCATGGCAGCTATTATAACGTCTGCCTTCTGCGCCAAGGCAAGGGCTTCTTCCTTATCAGCTTTTTCGTGTGCATCAACCTTACGATGCTGCACCTTGTATTCCCATGCTCGTTCATCTCCGCCTTGGCTGACAACGGTCTCAACGCTGTCGGTCCAGTCGCAACCACGCGAATAGCTTAGCTTGATATTTTCATCCTTGGCATTTGTCATGCCTTGTAATAATGTTACAATCTGCTTCTTTCCCAGTATTTCCTCATTTTCGTTCATTTTCCAGAAATAAGTCATAGCGGGGAAAGAGTAGTCGCCACACATAGCCCACATGGTATTGGCATTTGGTCCTGTAAGTAGAACGCTTTTGGTTGCTGAGCCTAATGGAAGAATACCATTGTTCTTTAGAAGTACGATAGATTGTGTTGCTATATTATACGCTGTTTTGCGCTCTTCTGGTGAGTCGAGTTTTATGTTCTCTTTGCTATATAGATAAGCGTCGTCGTCCATTAATCCTTGGCGTATTTTGTGACGCAACACATCTTTTACTGCTCGTTCAAATGCTTCTGGTTTTACCAATCCTTTATCGAGTCCTTCTTGCAGGAACTTGTAGTTTGCCCCATAGGGGAAATCAACATCATTGCCTGCGTTTATGGCTGCTGCAGCCTTTTCTAATGGGCTGCTTAGTCCTGGTATTTGGTCAATAGCAGTATAGTCGCTCACTACCATTCCGTCAAATCCCAAATAGTTACGTAGAATATTGGTAAGTATTTCTTTGTTGGCAACGCAATTAGTGCCATGAATGGCATGGTAACCTGGCATAAGAGCTTTGCTGCCTGCAAGGCGTATCATCGTTTCGTGAGGAAGAAGTATCTCTTCCATCATTTCTTTTTCCTGTGCGTCACCACCACCTCCGTAGCCTAAATAGTGCTTAGAGCAAGCCCCCACACCTTTTTTAAGATTGCCTTGTTGTAGTCCCTTTACAAAGGCAGTACCCATAACTGCTGATAGGTAACCGTCTTCTCCGTATGATTCTTCAAGGCGATTGAAGTGTGGATTACGGCACACATCAACCATTGGAGAAAGCGATAGCACACCTCCCATTTTGCGCATTTGAGTACTTGTCTGGAGTGTTTTCAGTTCGGCAAGTTCTGGATTAAAAGAGCATGCCTGACCAATCTGCTGAGGATAGATGGTAGCGCCTTTTGTATTTATACCTGAAAGCACTTCTTCGTGGAAAAGGGCAGGAATACCGTTTGGTGTGTTATGTATCAACCAGTCTTGCATTTGGGCAACTTTATCACGAAGGCTATTTGCGTCAAGAGGTTGCTGACTTGCATATTGTGAAAAATGTCCAATGCCGTTGGGAATCAGCTCTTTACATTTTGTTGTGTCAAGTTTTCCTTTAGTATCAAAGAAGTCATCCATGTATCCGCTTCTAAGCTGATTGATGCGTTCTGCTTGCGACATCTTATTATATAGATTATCAACCTGTTGTTCGATATCTATATTTTTATTGTTACAACTTACCATGGTTATTGTTGCACAGGCTATTGTGAATAATTTTCTCATTATCTTTAAGTGAAATTAGGTTTTATATCTGCAAAGATAATACATTACTTTCATTTTTAAAAACCTACTCGCAGAAAATATACTGTGGTATGTAATAATGAAATACGAATTTGTTTACTCAGCGTTTCTTTGTGTTTTGTGAATTACTCAATGGGGTACATAAAAAGCGCGTGTAAACTGCGTTTCTGGTTATGAGTGCAAATGTAGTGCGGTGAAGTTGAGGTACACGTTATGTATCCTTAGGTTAAACGCTGTTGAATATGTACGTAATTTTCACTTAGTTTCTGTTGTTAAGCCACGTGTTAAAATAATCATAAATGTTTTCGGGTTTGCAATCACACAAAGGTAATAATTTTTCCAATGCAAAGCAATAGGTAGGTGAAAAAATATGTGATGACAGATGACAGATGACAGTTATTTTTTTTAGAAAAAATTTATTTTTGTAGTCTTATAATATATATAATTATAATTATATATATTATAAGGGGTGAGGAAGCATATTTTTTTGGAATTTAAATAAACTGTCATCTGTCATCTGTCATCGATTGGGTGTACAAATTCACCCAAATCCCTTTGTAGATAGGCGATGAGAGAGTTTTGAATCTCGAAATAATCTAATTTTGAACAACCTACTGTTTTTCTTTGTATCTTTGCATTGTTTATTTGCAATCTCAACTCGCTAACGGCTTAAAAAATGCTAACGTGCTATAAATCAGCGTTTTGCAAAATGTTGCATTTCAACATTGGTGCCACTTTGAAAAACCTATTGATTTTCTTAGTATCTTTGCACTGTGATTAGGAGACAATTAGGACTCATATAGGAGGAATCTCGAACGAATCTCGAAACCATCTCGAACCTTGCGCACGCCGAAGGCGTGCTAAAGGATAAACGATAAATGACAAATGATAAAGGGAGCGCACAGCGCTTTCAATGTTAAACTTAAATCTAATAGAAATGGCAAAAATTAAAACTTATCGACGTCATCAAGAACATCAGGATAGGAGGGGGGGGGGATGTGGAATTAGTTATGATGTGGAGATTTTCGTAAAAAATAACGCTCTCCACAGACTATGCGAAGAGCGTTATTAGTAAATACAGAGAATGAACTTGTGAAGGTTCAGTTTGAATTAAAATTTATATGTACTGCTGCACGTGATGTTTTTTGTGAGCTGACCTATCTGTATGCGGAAGTCGCCTTCTTCGAGTATCCACTTGCCATCGTAGCCAACAAATGCAAGATCAGAAGCCTTAAGCTTGAAGCAAACTGTGCGTGTTTCGCCAGGCATAAGCTCCACTTTCTCAAAACCGCGAAGGCGGCGCCCATCGGGAACCATGCTTGCAATAAGATCGCTTGAATAGAGAAGTACACTTTCCTTACCTGCCATCTTTCCGCTATTGGTTACGTCAACGCTAATGGTGATTACGTCGTCTTTTGTGAACGATGTTTTGTCAATGCAAAGATTGCTGTACTTATATGTGGTGTAGCTTAATCCATAGCCGAAAGCCCATTGCTGGGTTATCTTAGCATCATAATCGTAGGCACCCTCCATAGTTCCAACTTCCTGACTCTTCTTGAAATCGTAGTTTGCAAGAGAATTTATTTCGCTTGGATATGTATAAGGCATCTTTCCGCTGAAGTTCTTTTCGCCAGCAACAAGGTCGGCAAGAGCATCGGCACCAAAGCTTCCAGGAAGCAGAATATCAATAATGCCTTTTGCCAGCGGAACGATATCTGCAATGATACGTGGACGCCCCTCGTTAAGAACCAATACTATTGGTTTGCCTGTTTTGGCAAGAGCCTTAACGAGATTGCGCTGATTTTCTGACAGCGTGAGGTCGGTAAGGTTACCTGGAGTTTCTGTGTATGAGTTTTCACCAATGCAGGCAACAATAACATCAACGTTTTTAGCTGCCTTTACTGCAGAATCTATGTTAGGAGTGTTCTCTTCAAAATATTTTCCTGTCTGGTTATAGGTGACACCCTGGACAAGAGTGATATTCTCTTTGCCATATTTCTTGCAGAAAGCTTCGTATATGGTGTTGTATTTCTCTGCAAACTGGTCGGTGAGGTGTCCCTGCCATGTGTAGCTCCATCCACCGTCAAGGCAACGCATGCTGTTGGCATTAGGTCCGGTGATAAGAATTTTCTTTCCCTTTTTGATAGGTAGAACATTACCTTCGTTCTTGAGCAGAATCTCACTTTCGAGAGCGCCGTCGTATGATATTTGTGCAAAGTCATTACCTCCAAATTTTGGATAATCTTTCACCTTCTGTGTGGGATGAGCAAAGAGGTCGAGACGGAATTTCATTCGCAGAATGCGTCGAACAGCATCATCTATACGTTCCTGTGATATTTTACCTTCTTTAACCAACTCAACAATGAGAGGTTGTGCATCAGCACTATAAGGCTCCATAACCATATCAATACCTGCGTTGATAGCTATGCAAAGAGCTTCTTTCTTGTCTTTGGCTATCATCTCGCGCGTGTATAGGTTGTTAACATCAGCCCAGTCGGTTATGAGCATACCGTCCCAACCTGTTTCCACCTTTAGCCAGTCGGTGAGCAATTCTTTGTTTGCATGCATTGGCAAACCATTTACAGAAGCCGAGTTCACCATTACAGAATGTACACCATTATTTATAGCTTCGAGGAAAGGCGCAAAATGCTTTTCACGAAGTTCGGCAGGTGCGATGAATGCAGGAGTGCGGTCTTTGCCAGTCCAAGGTACGCTATATCCCATATAGTGCTTCATGCATGCAGCAATATGTTGTTGGTCAACATGATTGTGATCAGCTCCTTGGAAACCAAGAACTGCAGCAGCTCCAAGCTGTGCATTAACATAGGCATCCTCGCCAAAGTTCTCATAGATACGTGGCCAGCGCTGGTCGCGTCCCAGGTCAACAGTTGGGTTGAAAGTCCATGGAATACTTGCTGCACGTGTCTCGTATGCGGTTGCCTCGGCAGCCTTGCGTGTAATCTCGCGATTGAACGATGCCCCCATATTGATGTTCTGTGGATAGAGAATGCCATCAGAAATGTATGTTGAGCCATGGTTTTGGTCAAGTCCCATAAGGCATGGGATGCCTAATCGTTTCATGCTTATCTTCTGTATGCGTGCCACGTAGTCTTCCCATTGCTTTGCAGTAGGGGCAACGGTGTTAGGTGCATTCAGAATAGAGCCTACCTTGTATCTACTGAAAATAGAGTCGGTTTTGTGTTCATCAATGTGAAACACCCCCTTTTTATCATTACCGCCAAAGAGGTCGGTAACAAGCTGAATCATCTGACCAGCCTTCTCTTCAAGAGTCATCTTCGAAAGGAGGTTGTCAATCTTTGATTCTATCTTTGGATCCTTAGAAGGAACGCCTGCATATACAGTGCAGGCGCTCATAAGAAGGATTATTGTTAATCCTATATTTTTCATCTTCAAAAAAAAGCAATTTTATTCGATTGTTATCTTCTTGATGGTGTATCCGTTACCAACAATATACATACCTTCCTGTTCTGTTAGCAAATCGATTGATGATTGTGATATTACAAATGTAAGAACTTCATCTCCTGTAATAATGGTGTCACCACGGTTATCATCTTTACCGCCAGTTACTATATTAGTCCACCATGATGTTGCTGCACAGCCTTGGCCGTTATCATTACCAGTTTTACTTACATATACTCGCAGAATTGTTCCAACTTTAAGATAGTCTTTCCAATTGTTTTTGAATTCTTTAAAAGGAGTATCCCAAGTTACATTAAAAGGTTTATCTTCCCAAATAACATCCTCTTTATATGGACTTTCTTCAGAACTTATGGTAATTTTGTTAGCACCAAACTTGTTACCTTCATTGTCTTCCAATGTTATATGATAGTCGCCCTCTGCTATATTAGGAGCAGTTAGTGTTATATCGTTACCGTTAATAGTGAATTCTACCTCTTTGTCACCAACATACACTTTTGTAATGCTTTCAAGGTTCTTTCCGTTTTTGATAGTTGTTGTTGCACCAGGAGCAACCCAACGCTCCTTTTGTTTATTGCCTAATTGAGGATCGCTGTCAAGAGGATTAACAGTAAGTTTGCCTACACGATAGCAAGAAAGGCCTTTTGTAGTTGTAGCTACAACCTTTACAATGTGGTCGCCAGCAAGAACCTTTTGGTCAATGGTGTCGCCAGTATATACTAACTCATCATCGATATACCATGTAATAGTGGTATAGTCAACTGGAGTAGCAATAACACCAAACTTAAAGTTATTGGTGCGAAGAATGGTACCAAAAGAACCAAGTTTATTATTGTCATCTACCTTTGGAAGGTCAGAGTTAAGGAAACGAGGTGCATCATCCTCTGTTGCAGTGAAGAAAGGATCATTATCTGATGAACATGAACTGAAAGAAACAGCTGCAGTCAACATCAGGCACAGTCCGAAAGTGCGAACTGCCATATTTCTTGTTTTATTGAATAAGCTATTCATAATTGTAACTTTCTTTAAATGTGATAGTTATCATATATTTTACTATGAAATTACTTCATGTGCTGATCAGCAGTATCCCACCACATACGCTTGTGCCAGTTATCGGTACCGCCAAGGTTTTGGAGTGCCTCGTTGTAATTTGCGGTGTTATATTGTCCTTCAAGCTCAGGATATTTTAAGCGAGTTGGAGTGTGAAGATCTGGTCCGTATGGGAATCCGTCGAACTTAAGAAGCTGAGTACGATCAAGAATAACAGGATAATCTGAACGGCGCATGTTTGCCCATGCTTCAGAAGGATTCATCATGTGAAGAATCCAAGCCTGTGTATTGATTGTTTCCTTTGGATTTGTTGCACTTAACTTATTGTTTTCGATAAAAGTGTTAATTTCATCCTCGCTGATGAGCTTGTCATAATCTTTATTGAGATAATAATCGTTGAGCATTTCCATACTCTCACGAACACCATTCTCATAATAAGTTTCAGCGTCACCACTTACATTCCAACCCTTTGTCTTAGCCTCCGCAAGCAAGAAGTTAACCTCGGCAGAAGTGATAAGGATACCTGGAGTTTCTGGCATTTCAAAATCGATGTTCAAAGCTGGGCGCATCATGCGAGCATCGTAGTTATTGCTGGTATAACTTGCGTCATACTTAGCAAGAGCAGGCATGGCGTCTTTACTTGGAGCATTTACCCAGTTATTATACCATGCTGCACCTGGGTTACAAGGAGATTCGCTTGCGCCTGTTGTGTTGAGGTATTCAATAACCTCGTTTGTGAGGTCATGGTTCTCTACGCGGTCTGGCTGAACATTGCTACGCTTTGTATTGAGATAATGACGGCAGATGCGATAGAGACGTGGGTCGTTGCTATCCTTCATGATGTTGAAGAATGTGCTACAAATGAATGTAGGAGATTCTGCGTCCTGACCATAGAGAATTTCGCCCAGTGCATTAACACGGAAGTCGAAATCGCGTGCACCATCATAAAGTGTAAAGTTGTTGTTGGTGTACTTTACATACGCATTCTCGTCTTTTGTTGCGATGAAGCCGTGGCTATCATTATAAGCCTTTTCAAATTCTTCTTTTGCAAGTTCTGGCTTTACATCAGAAATACGCATAGCAAGGCGCATACGCAAGCTATTAGCATAACGCTGCCAAGCCTTTGCGTTACCGTCTAAGCTTGTTACATCACCAGTAACCTTAAGGTCTTCCTCGTCAAGCTGCTTAACACACTCTTCAAGCTCTTTAAAGAAGAACTCATAAATTGCTTCCTGCTTGTCGTACTTAGGTGTAGACTTGCCTTCAAGGTAACCAAGACCAGCTTCTGCGCAAGGTACATCACCATAAGTATCGGTTATAATATCAAGAATATATACTCTGTGAATGCGAAGCATTGCGTTGAGCACAGGACGGTCTTGTGTTTTGTAAATGCCCTGAACAATATGTTTGATAGCTACTGTGTAGTAGCGATCCCAAAGCAGAGCAGACTGATCGTCCTTATAGTTTACGCTACCAGCATAGTTTGTTACGTTCCAACCACCAGCAAAATGCTGTGTGAAACCAGTGATATAGCTACGGTAGGTATCCATAAGGTTAAAATCACCATAGGTCTGCAACAAACCAGTAGTAAGCAGAGAGTTAGGGTTGATAACTGCGCTCTTGCTGTTATCTGTGTTAACCTCAGCCATGTGCTCATCTGAACAAGCGGTAAGACCACATGTCAATGGCAAAACCATAGCAATGCACAATCCGCCTTTCTTTATATATTTAGAAATGAATGTTTTCATTGTCTTTGTCATTATATGAATGAATGTTTAGAACTTAAGATTTACATTAAGACCATAGCTACGACGTGATGGCAGAGAACCATATTCCAAACCAAGACCTGATGTGTTGTAACCTGAGTCTGGGTCGATGTTAGGAATGTTCTTCCAAATGATGAATGGGTTACGTGCTACGAACGAAACGGTGAGTGCCTTTACAAACTTACCAAGCATCTGACGTGGGAAGTCGTAACCGAAGGTAATCTCACGACACTTGATATATGAGTTATCATAGATAAACATTGAAGGAACATTCTGTGAAACGCTGTTCCAATAGGTCTCAGGGTTAACGGCAATAGTATTCTTTACCCATTCTACCTCGCCATTGCTGTTTAAAGTCTTGATAACACCTGGAGCAACATAGCCTTTGCAGTTACCAGAAGCACGCCACTGAGCAAGTGTCATGCCTGCAGCTTCACGAGCCTGTTCTGACATATACCACTCTTCACGGCCTTCAAGTGTTTCTTTTGCCTTACCAGTCTCGAATGCTGAACGCATAGACATAGAGAAGATGTCGGCACCTACCTTAACATCGAAAGATGCAGAGAGACGGAAGTTCTTGTATGTGAAGGTGTGGTACATACCACCTGTCCAATCCCAAGAAGAGTTACCGAGGATAGATGTTGTTTCAGCTACAAGAGGCATACCTGTCTCGGCATTGATGATAATATCACCGTTCTCGTTACGCTGGAAGTCTTTACCAATGATACAACCATAGTTTTCGCCTACCTGAGCACCAACTGAAACGCCGCACCATGTAGCTTTTTCAAGCTCGAAGTAGTTCATACCATCAACAAGCTTCTTTACCTTATTAGTGTTTTTAGAGAAGTTCACACCCATATCCCATGCAAAGTCCTTAATCTGGAGTGCACGACCGTTGAGTGCAAGCTCAATACCTTTGTTCTGAATCTCACCAGCGTTAACAAGATGACGCTCGTAACTTGATGCAGAAGAAGAAGCAAGGCTAATAATCTGATCACGTGAGTTCTGGTTGTAATATGTGAAGTCTAAGCCCAGACGACCATTGAAGAACTTCATTTCAAGACCAAGTTCGTATGAGCTTGTCATTGTAGGCTTAAGATCCTTGTTTGGCTGTGTTGTATTGGTAATCATACCAATTGTATAGCCAGGATACTTGTACATACCATTCTGATAAGTGAGGTCAAGCTGATAAGGATCAGTATCGCTACCTACCTGTGCCCATGATGCACGAATCTTTCCGTAGTTGATAATCTTTTTGTTCTTAATGAACTCAGAGAAAACAACACTACCTGATACTGAAGGGTAAACATATGTGTTGTTGTTTACTGGCAGAGTAGAACTCTTATCACCACGAAGAGTTCCTTCAATATAATATGTGTGCTTGTAACCAAGTGAAGCACTTGCATAGAGTGAGTTGATTTGCTTCTTGTATGTGTTCTCAGTGATTGTCTGCTCGCCATAGTTCATGATAGAAGGCAGATTATCAATGAGTTCACCAAGACCAATATTGTTTGTTGTCTTGTTGTCAACACGATAGTAGTTACCACCGAGAGTAGCATTTAGATCAAAATCTTCCCAACTGTGGTTGTAAAGCATCAACAACTCAGCATTAAGAGTGCGGTTATTGAAAATCTGGTTGGTGAGCTTACCAGCCTTTGTTCCAGGAGTATCCTTAGCGATATACTCGCTGAAGTCCATATTGTTGATGTCTGTACCAATAGTTCCCTGGAGTTTCAGACCATCTATGATGTTCCAGATAGCCTTACCAGTGAAACGGAACACATCCTTTGTAGAGTTGTTGTCGTTTCTGTAAAGATCCCAATATGGGTTTTTGTTATACTGTGATGTACCAGTCCATGTAGCGTATGTGCCGTCAGCATTCTGATAGTTCTTCAACCATGACTGGTCAATAGTTCCTGCCAATGTCATGAGGTTTTTACCTACGTTACTCTGAGAGTCACCAAGAGCAGGACGGTTCTTTACAACCTCACGAGTGTAGTTAGCTGTGAAATCAAAATCAACAGGACCTGCTGATGTGTTTACACGTAGATTGAAGTTGTCACGGCTCATATTTGTATGTGGAAGAATATCCTTGTTACGCATATCGGTAACAGAGAAACGCATACCAGTTTTGCCTGATGATACACCGAGAACAGCTGTGTTCTGTGCTGTAAGACCAGTGCGGAAAAAGTTTGATGTGTTGTTAGGGTACATCATAAATGGACGCTTAACGCCATCGGTATAGCCAACAAGATAGTTATCTGCCTTAGGTCCCCAGCTCATGTTTGTACCTGATGATGCTGTTTCAAGATACTGTCCGTTATTACCCATACCATATACCTGCTGAATGTTATCCCATTTAGCAAGCTGTGTGTCGATAGTGAAAGAACCATTGTATTCTACACTTACATTATCTTTAGCAGCCTTCTTTGTTGTAATAAGGATTACACCATGAGAAGCACGTGAACCATAGAGCGCAGAAGCTGCAGGACCTTTTAATACGGTCATGGTCTCAATATCGTCAGGGTTGATAGCTGAGATGCCGTCACCAAGGTCGTAACCACCAGACTGACCAGCTGATGCGAAGTTTGTATTGTCCAAAGGCACACCATCTACAACATAGAGAGGCTGGTTGTTACCTGTCATTTCTGTATTACCACGCAGCATAACTCTTGTAGAACCAGAAACACCACCAGCTGTATTCTGTACAACAAGTCCGGCAACCTTACCAGCCAATGAGTTTACAACGTTTGTTTCCTTGGCCTTCGTGAGTTCTTCACCTTTAACCTCACTAAGACCATAGCCAAGAGCCTTGCGGTCGCGCTTGATGCCAAGAGCTGTTACTACAACTTCACTAAGACTTGTGTTGTCTTCCTGAAGTGTGATCTTCATTCCAGCAGCAGCCTTTACCTCAACGGTCTTGTATCCGATATAGGAAATTACAAGGGTGGTTCCAGGAGCAACGTCCAAAGAGAAATTACCGTCAAGGTCGGTAATAGTACCTTTACTCTTGTCACCTTTTACAATTACGCTGGCACCAACGATAGGTTCATTGCCATCGCTAATAGTGCCCGATACTTTACTTTGCTGTTGTGTAATGTTTGTAGCAGCAGAAGCATAGATAGGAGAACTTACGACAGACTGTGCTGCTATGCTCAAGCATAACAGGCCTGCCAACTTAAGATTTCGTCTATTCATATTAAGCATTAGTTATTAGAAATTTTTTCTGGCCACAAAGTTATGTGTTAACATAAATTATATGGTTTGAATCCTATCGTAAATGGTTTGAAACCTATCATTTATGTTGGTTTTGTCGTGGTCTGCTGTTTTTGATAGTCTTTTGTCGAGTTTATAATTAGTGAATATGTGATGAAGGTAAAGACTAAATAATTCCAAATTCAACATTTCAAATTTCACATTAATATATTATCTTTGCAGATATGAATAAAATATTCTCTTCCAAGTTTTGGATTCATTTCTTAGCAGCTGTTGTTGTTTTGATTTGGGGCTGCACATTCATCAATTCCAAGCTGTTGCTTAATCATGGGATGGAGGCGCACGAGATTTATGCCTTGCGTTTTCTTTTTGCCTATGTTTGCATATTGTTTATATCTCCTCGTAAGCTGTGGTCTGAATCATGGCAGGATGAACTCAGAATGTTTGTTCTTGGTATCACTGGTGGAACACTTTATTTTATCACCGAGAACGAGGCAGTAAGGATAGGCTATGTAAATAATGTGTCGTTTATAGTATGTACGGCTCCAATGGTGACAACACTTTTGGCTCTTATCTTCATTAAGGATGTTAAAGCCACGCGTAATCTTGTTGTTGGTACCATACTGGCAACACTTGGTGTTGGATTTGTTATTTTCAACGGACATTTTGTTTTGAATCTCAATCCGTTGGGTGATATGCTTGCCTTGTGTGCGTGTTTGTGCTGGGCTATCTATAGTATTCTGTTGAAAAATGTATCAGAGAAATATAGTGCTGTTTTTATCACCCGAAAGGTGTTTTTTTATGGACTCGTCACGGTTCTTCCCGTGTTTATTTTTAGTCCATGGCATTTTTCGCTTAATTCTTTTATGAGGCCTGTGGTGTGGGGTAATCTGCTTTTCCTTGGTTTTGTAGCCAGCTTTATGTGCTTTGTGCTATGGAGCTGGGTAAGTAAGCAACTTGGAGCCCTTGTTGCCAGCAACTATATTTATCTCAACCCTATTTCAACAGTGGTCTTTTCTGCCATCTTTCTTGGTGAAACCATGACCCCCATGGCTTTTATAGGTTCTTCCATGATTTTGTTTGGAGTGTACCTTTCTAATAAGCCAAAGGGGTAGCTATAGTTTAAATGTTGATGCCGTATTTGTGTTTCACAGTGTCCATAACAAATGTGCTTTCTACGCTACCTAAACTCTCGATGGTGCCTAAGGTGTTGATTAGAAATTCCTGATAAGTTCTCATGTCGGGTGCATTAATCTTCAGCATATAGTCGAAGTTTCCAGATGTATTGTAACACTCGGTTACCTCTGGAATATCCTTTATTCGTTCAACGAAGTCTTTTGCTATGTCTCGGTTCATACGTCTAAGTTTTACGTTGCAAAACACTACGAAACCTCTGTTAAGCTTTTCAGCGTCAAGTACAGCCATATATTTCTTTATATAGCCGTTAGCTTCAAGTCTTTTTAATCGCTCAAACACAGGTGTAGATGAAAGGCTCACTCTTGAAGCCAGTTCGCGCATGGTTAATCTGCCATCGTCTTGGAGAGTGCGCAGAATTTCAAAATCTACCTTGTCTAATACTGTTGCCATAATCTTTGTTCTTTAAAGTGATATAATTGTGGACTTAAAAAGAACGCTTGTTCTTTTAGCTGCCGCAAAGATAGAAATATTTTCTTAATTTTATGCAAACCTTGTTGAATATTTCTGTATTTAATACCTTTGCAAATGTGAAATCGAATAGAAAATAAAGAATAATTAAAGAAAGGATTAATTGTATGGCTACAAACAAATTACATCTTGAGACACTTGCACTTCACGTAGGACAGGAACAGGCTGATCCAGCAACCGATTCTCGTGCAGTACCAATATATCAAACAGCATCTTATGTGTTCCATAACTCTCAACATGCCGCAGACCGTTTTGGACTTCGTGATGCCGGCAACATCTATGGCCGCCTTACAAACTCTACCCAGAGTGTTTTTGAAGACCGCATAGCAGCCCTTGAAGGTGGTGTAGCTGGTTTGGCTGTTGCCTCAGGTGCTGCTGCCGTTACCTACGCTCTGCAGAATGTTCTTCAGAATGGCGACCATGTTGTTGCTGCCGACAATCTTTATGGAGGTTCATATAACCTTATCACCCATACCCTTAGCACACAAGGAGTTGACTATACAATAGTAAATGTTAATGAACTACAGGCTCTCGAAGCTGCCATTCGTCCTAACACAAAGGTAGTTTATGCTGAGACTTTTGGAAACCCCAACTCTGATGTGCTCAATTTTGAAGCCATAGCCGAAATAGCACATAAACATAATGTTTTATTTATTGTTGACAACACGTTTGCTCCGTTGCTTGTTCGTCCTATTGAACATGGAGCCGATATTGTTGTACACTCTGCAACAAAGTTCATAGGCGGACACGGCAGTTCGTTAGGTGGAGTGATCATTGACGCAGGCAAGTTCGATTTCAAGGCAAATGCCGACAAATTCCCAACTCTTGCTAAGCCTGATCCATCATACCATGGCGCCGTGTTTGCCGATGTTGCAGGAGCCGCAGCTTTTGTTACCCGTATTCGTGCCGTGATACTGAGAGACACAGGAGCCACCATTTCGCCATTCAACGCATGGATTTTGCTTCAAGGCACCGAAACTCTTCCATTGCGTATTGAACGCCATGTGGAGAATGCGCTTAAGGTGGTTGACTATCTTAACCATCATCCAAAAGTAAAGAGTGTGAGCCATCCTTCGCTTTCAACCCATAAGGACAATGCACTTTACAAGAAATATTTCCCTAATGGAGGTGGCTCTATCTTTACATTTGAAATTAATGGTGGACAAGAGAATGCGTGGAAGTTTATCGACTCGCTTAAGATTTTCTCTCTGCTTGCCAATGTGGCAGATGTGAAGTCGTTGGTTATTCATCCATATACAACCACTCACTCACAACTCTCGCCCGAGGAACTTGCAGAACAGCACATTACTCCTTCTACAATTCGCCTTTCTATAGGAGTTGAACACATAGATGATATTCTTGCTGACCTTGATCAAGCTTTTGACAAGATTTAATGACTACTAAACAAACTAATCAGCCCTTCTCTTCCAAAAATGTAGGAACGAGAGGGGCTGACTTTTTAATATGTTTTTATTTTATAATCTTTCTTCCTTCTGCCACAGCTTGCATATTCAGTGGTATAAGGTCATGATGGCGTTCTGGAAGTGTTTTATATAGTGCCTTTTCTAATGCTGTGTCGGGCAAGAAAGGACACACCTGCAGTAATCCGCCTAGAACAATCATGTTGAACACTTTTGAATTCTTCATTTCTGCTGCTTTCTCCATAGCTGAGATGCTGTGGATGGTGATATCTGTGCGGGTGGGAGGATTCAATATTCCGTAGTCGTCGTAGATGAGTATGCCACCAGGCTTTACCTTAGGTTCAAATTTGTCAAGAGAAGGCTGGTTGAGTACAATGGCTACATCATAACTGCTGAGAATAGGTGATGAAATTCGTTCATCGCTAACGATAACTGTTACGTTGGCAGTACCGCCTCGCTGTTCGGGACCATAAGCAGGCATCCATGTAACTTCCTTGTCCTCCATGAGTCCGGAATAGGCAAGAATCTTACCCATTGAGAGTACGCCCTGTCCACCAAAGCCTGATATTATTATTTCTTTCTTCATTTCTTAAAAAATTAATTTATAGTTAGTTTTGAGTTCTTGAGTTTGGTAGTTTTGCTTTGCCTTTGAGTGTGTGGTGGTTATTTCAACTCGCAAACTCATCGACTATATACGTCATCAACTCATGAAACTTACTAACTCGCTTATACTGTTGTATCCTTAATGTCGCCTTTGGTGTAGAATTTAAGCATGTTGTCTTCGAGCCATTGGTTTGCCTTTACAGGAGTGAGTTTCCAACCACTACTACATGTAGAGGTGATTTCAACAAGACATGAACCTTTTCCTGCCATATTGGCTTCAAAGGCTTTACGAATAGCCTTCTTTGCCTTGTTGATGGCTGCAACGTTTTCTACGCTTTGTCGGGTTACATAGCAGGTGCCTTCGAGCTGAGCTGCAATCTCAGGCATTTTGATAGGATAACCATGTATTTCTGGATCACGACCATATGGACAGGTTGATGTTTTCTGACCAACGAGTGTTGTTGGTGCCATCTGTCCGCCAGTCATTCCATATATGGCATTGTTAATAAAGATGATGGTTATGTTTTCACCACGGTTGAGTGCATGAATGGTTTCGGCTGTACCGATGCAAGCCATATCACCATCACCTTGATAGGTGAACACAAGTCGGTCGGGCCACAATCGTTTGATAGCAGTAGCTACGGCTGGAGCACGTCCGTGAGCAGCTTCCTGCCAGTCAATGTCAATATATCTATAGGCAAAAACTGCACATCCTACAGGGCTTACACCTACGGTTTTATCTGCCATGCCCATTTCCTCAATGACCTCAGCCACGAGTTTGTGTACTACTCCGTGTGAACAACCTGCACAATAGTGCATATTTACGTCGTTCATGAGTTTTGGTTTCTCATAAACCAGGTTTTCGGGTGAGATTATATCATTATTCATTATCAGCAAGTTTTTTAATGTTGTCAACAATTTCCTGTGGGTCGGGAACAATACCACCAAGTCGTCCGAAATGTTCAACAGGTGTGATGCCGTTAACAGCAAGTTTAACGTCTTGAATCATCTGTCCAGCATTAATCTCTACAACGAGTATGCCTTTTACCTGCTTTGCCAGTTGGGCTATCTGCTTTTCTGGGAATGGCCACAAGGTGATTGGACGGAAGAGTCCCACCTTCATGCCCTCGGCACGAGCTATCTCTACTGCCTTTTCGGCTATTCGGGCAGCGCTTCCGAAAGCAACCACAGCATATTCGGCATCATTACAGAATTCGGTTTCGTAGCGCACTTCATTCTGCTTGCATAGTTCGTATTTTGCTTGTAGTGCCAAATTGCGTTTCTCCATTTCCTCAGGCTTTAATTCAAGAGAAGTGATGATGTTTGGCTGACGGTTCTTGGTGCGGCCAGTTGAAGCCCATGGACATTCCTTTAGAATTTGTTCCTCGGTGCGGCGTGGCTTTACAGGTGGTAGCACCACCTTTTCCATCATCTGACCTATAACGCCATCCGAAAGAATCATTGCAGGATTGCGATATTTGAATGCTAGTTCGAAAGCAAGGTCAACGAAATCGGCCATTTCCTGCACGCTGTTAGGCGCAAGAACTATAACATTGTAGTCGCCGTTACCACCTCCGCGTGTGGCTTGAAAATAATCAGCTTGTGATGGTTGGATTGTACCTAGCCCAGGTCCTCCACGTTGCACATTTACTATAACTCCAGGCACTTCGGCTCCAGCCATGTAGGCTATACCTTCCTGCATGAGAGCCACACCAGGACTTGACGATGTTGTGAGCACACGCTTTCCTGCACCAGCACCACCATAAAGCATGTTTATTGAAGCAACTTCGCTTTCTGCCTGCAGAACAACCATACCTGTTGTTTCCCAAGGCTTTAGTGCTGATAGTGTTTCTATAATTTCTGTCTGAGGGGTAATTGGATAACCGAAGAAACCATCGGCTCCACATCTTATGGCAGCATGGGCAATAGCCTCGTTGCCTTTCATCAACACATCTTCTTTCTTCTCTTCAGCCATAGCTTATTCCTCCACTTTGTTACGATACACGGTGATACAACCATCAGGGCAGACGATGCCACACGAAGCGCAGCCCACACAGGCCTCTTCGTT
>DGRY01000127.1:7983-8350 GCA_002391185.1 Prevotella sp. UBA4376 | reverse complement strand
TCTGCGTCCTATTCTGATGACCTCTTTGGCTATGATTATCGGTCTGCTCCCATTGATGTTTGCATCTGGTGTTGGTAAGAATGGTAACCAAACCCTTGGTGCTGCTGCTGTTGGCGGTATGCTCATTGGTACTCTCTGTCAGATTTTCGTAGTACCAGCCCTCTTCGTTGCATTCCAATGGCTGCAGGAGAAGATTTCTCCTCTCAAGTTTGATGATGAAGAAAATGAGGAAGCTGCTGCCGAGTTGGCACAGTATGCTCATGCAAAGAAACTGGCAAATAATAAAGATCAGTAAGAAATGAAGATTAAAAGTATAATTATAGTAGGTCTTGCAGCAACGGCTCTCACCGGCTGCAAGAGCCTCTAC
>DGRY01000127.1:379-7937 GCA_002391185.1 Prevotella sp. UBA4376 | reverse complement strand
GCAAGAGCCTCTACGGAAAATATGAACGACCAGAGGTGAATACCGCTGGTATTGTTCGCAACCCTATTGGTGAAGGCAGTCTTGCCGAGAGCGACACCAACAATTTCGGAAATCTTCCATGGCGTCAGCTTTTCACCGACCCACAGTTGCAGACTATCATAGAGCATGCTTTAGCAAACAATACCGACTTACTAAATGCAGCTCTTAATGTTGACATCGCTGAAGCTCAGCTCAAGGCTGCAAAGTTGGCTTTCCTTCCTCAGTTTGCATTTACCCCTCAGGGAACAATCACACGTTTCAACGAGGCAACAATAAAGAGCTACAGCATTCCAGTAACTGCAAGTTGGAATGTGCCACTCTTCGGTGGATTAACAGCAGCTAAGCGTTCTGCTCAGGTGGCATTAATTCAAAAGAAAGATTATCAGGTGAGCGTGCAGACTGCACTTATAGCTAATGTTGCCAACCTATATTACACTCTGCTGATGCTCGACCGTCAGCTTGAGATTGTCAATGACATGGAGAAACTCACCAAGGACACATGGGAAATAATGAAGGTACAGCATGAAAGCGTGCGTGGAGTACGTTCAACAGCTGTTCAAAGTGCAGAGTCAAACTATTATAGCATACTTGCAAAGAAAGTTGATCTTCAGCGTCAGGTGCGTGAGAGTGAGAACTCCCTGAGTTTGCTGATGTGCGAACCTGCACAAGCAATAGCACGTGGCAACATTGATAATCAGAACCTTCCAAGCAAATTTGCTACAGGCATAGCTCTTGATTTACTTCGCAACCGTGCCGACATTCATGCTAACGAGATGACACTTGCACAATGTTTCTATGGAATCGAAACAGCACGTTCTAAGTTCTATCCAAACATCACCATCACTGGTACAGGCGGATTTACCAATAATCAAGGTTCAATAAATCCAGGAAAGTGGTTATGGCAAGCAGTAGGTTCACTAACACAACCTATCTTCAAGAATGGTCAACTCATCGCAGGTCTCCGTGTAGCTAAGGATCAATATCAACAGGCTTACAACACCTGGCAGAACAGCATACTAAAAGCAGGTAACGAAGTGAGCAATGCTCTTGTTCAGTATAACGCAAGTGCTGAAAAGAGTGCTATTGAAGAAAAGCAGATTGCTGTTCTCAAGCAGAATGTAGAGGACACACGTGCCCTCATGTCGAGTGCAGGTAGCACATATCTTGAAGTGATTACCGCACAGACCTCTCTACTCAATGCCGAGATTGCGAAGGTTTCTGATGATCTCGCTAAGATGCAGGCTGTAGTAAGCCTTTATCAGGCACTTGGTGGAGGAGCAAGGTGAATGTGAAATTTGGAATGTTGAATGTGGAATTACGAAGTAATTATCAACTGAGTACTTGCAGTCGGCTTGCCGGTGCATACGAACAAACGAGTGAAGTAATGAATAATGAGTAATTCCTGACATAAAACGTTAAAGATATGAATAATATTAGCGATAAAGCAGTTGTTTCTCCAAATGCAAAGATTGGCAACAACGTAGAGATATATCCTTTCGTTTATATTGAGGACGATGTAGAGATTGGTGATAATTGTATTATCTATCCATTTGTAAGCATTCTCAAGGGAACCAAGATTGGCTCTGGAAACAAGATTCATCAGGGCTCAGTTTTGGGGGCTCTGCCACAGGATTTTGATTTTACTGGCGAACAAACAGAACTCATTATCGGCAACGATAACATCATTCGAGAAAATGTAGTTATCAACCGTGCCACCCATACAGGCGGAAAGACAGTTATTGGCAATGCCAACTTCCTTATGGAGGGTGCACATATCAGTCACGACACAAAAGTTGGCAACAACTGTGTATTTGGCTATGGTACAAAGATAGCAGGTGACTGCGATATTGCCGATGGCGTAATCTTCAGTTCTTCAGTAATTGAAAATGCTAAAACACGTGTTGGTAAGGGTGCAATGATCCAGGCTGGAACAACATTCTCTAAAGATGTTCCACCATTCATTATTGCTGGTGGTCACCCACTGCACTATAAGAGCCCTAATAAAACTATGATGACAGCTAACAATGTTGACGAGAAGATACAGAAACATGTTGCAAATGCCTACCGACTGGTTTTCCACGGTCAAACAAGCGTATTCGATGCCTGTTTGCAGATTAAGGATCAGGTGCCAGATGGTAAAGAAATTCGCATCATCATCGACTTTCTCAAATCAACAAAAGCAGGTATTATAGGAAAGATGTAAAAAAACATATCATACCTATACATTTTTTTTCATGGTATATTTAATTTTAGTATGACAAAATGGAAAGGGAACCAGCCGTGAGGCCAGTTCCCTTTTTATATATCACAAAACATTATCAAAAGTGCAAGAGAAAATTCTCAATTCTACCTCTAAAAATTCTCAATTCTGCCCCTAAAAATTCTCAAAAGTACAAGAATATATCACTTGAAAAGCATTAATACGATGCAGTGCATGGAATGCCAAGAGCTTCTACTCTTTGCTTGATTGTATCAAGTTCCTCACGCGTGGCCTTAAGCAGATTGTGGTCGGGAGTTTCACGATCGATAGTATATACCATAACCTCTTGTGGAGCAATATCCTTTATTGCCTCAAGCCATGGAGCAACATATTCTTCACCTGTGTTATCAACACTTACGCCGGCTTCATTAGTTCCTTTCATAAACATAGACTGAATGATAACATGTCCCTTAAATGCCTTTAGTTGACCAATGATACGGTTTACATCATAGAACGGACTCACGGGACGGTCAACAAGCGTAATATAGTCGTTAGAAACAGTATCTATCTTCAAGATGTTATTGTCAACAAGCATGAGAGCATTAAACACATCCTGCTTGTTCGTAAAAGTACTGTTACTAAGTACACTTACTTTTGCCTGTGGGCAATATTGGTTACGAAGACGTATTGTATCGTTAATTATACCTGCAAAATCCGGATGAGCGGTAGGCTCTCCATTACCTGCAAAGGTGAGCACATCAGGAAGCACATCCTCCTGATTCATCTGTTTTAGCTTTTTTTCCAAATGAAATGCTACTTCTTGACGGGTTGGACGCTTTCGGTGAGGAATACGATCTTTATTGAAACCACATTCACAATATATACAGTCGAAAGTGCACACCTTGCCATCGGCAGGCATGAGGTTGATACCAAGACTTATTCCCAATCTACGACTGTGAATAGGTCCAAATATTGGTGATGGATAAATAACTGTGCTCATATATGCGACAAAGGTATATAATAATTTGGAATTATAAATGCTTTATTTTGAATTATGCATTCATCATTAGGAATAATTACACTTTACACACTCAAAATCGGTAATTAACATTTTCTTTCCGTTAATAGTAGTTAATCATCTCCATAAGTTACTGTTTTTTTATTACTTTTGCAACAAATTTGGTGTAATATTGCCTTTTTGAAATGAGAAAGAAACAAAAAAAGTGTAGCAATCGCCACGGCTTGCAACACGTTACTCTATGTATAAGCACTGCTATGGTGCTGATTTTATTAGGAATGGTAGTGTTCTCGGTGCTTGCATCGCGAAACATGTCGGATTATGTAAAGGAAAACCTTATAGTTACAATGATGCTCCAAGATGACATGACCAAACCTGAAGCTCAACAACTTTGTGCAAAACTAAGAAACCGTCCTTACATAAACACTATCAATTTTATCAGTAAGGAGCAGGCTTTGAAGGAACAGACTAAGGCTCTGGGTACTAATCCTGCAGAATTTATTGGCGACAATCCCTATATGGCTTCTATTGAATTGCAAATGAAAGCTGATTATGCTAATAATGATTCACTCAAATGGATTTCGGCAGAACTACAACGCTTTCCAAAGGTTGGCGAAGTTTCGTACCAACAAGATTTGATGGAAAGCGTGAATGACAACCTGAAGAAGGTGAACATTGTGTTGCTTATTCTGGCAGGTTTGCTCACATTCGTTTCATTCTCACTTATCAACAATACAGTTCGCTTAGGTGTGTATGCTCGTAGATTTGACATACGTACCATGAAACTTGTAGGTGCATCATGGGGCTTCATCCGTCGTCCGTTTGTTACCCGCGCCATAGTAATAGGTCTGCTTGCAGCCATCATCGCTTTGACAGTGCTTGCTGGAGGTGTGTATGCACTTTACAACTACGAGCCTGACACCATTACAATTGTAACATGGCAGGTGATGGCTATTACAGGTGCATCAGTATTTTTATTTGGTATTATTATCACCGCAATCTGTTCTAACATCTCGGTGAACAAATTCCTTAAAATGAAGGCAGGTGATTTGTATAAGATTTAAATAATAATTTGGAATTACAATTTACGAATTACAAAATGGTTACCCAAGGCTATTATGAATTCATTATTCAACATTTAGTCATCATTACCCAACCATTTTTACATTCCACATTGTGATTACACATTAAAAAATATTATCATGGATAAGAAAAATTTAGCTTTCGACAAAGTAAATTTCATTCTTTTGGCAATAGGATTTGCCGTTGTTGTGTTAGGATTCATTCTTATGGCAGGTGGTGGAACAGATGATTCTACCTATAATCCTGATATTTTCTCAGCCTTGCATATTAAGGTAGCTCCTGTTGTATGCTTTATAGGCTTTGTATCAATGATATATGCTATCGTTCGCAAGCCAAAAGATACATACACAGAGACAGAGACAAAGAATAAAGAAGAGGAGGCTGCAGAATAATGGATACACTTCAGGCTTTTACCCTTGGTCTTATCCAGGGTCTCACCGAATATCTTCCTGTCAGCAGTAGTGGCCATCTAACAATTGTGTCAAATCTGTTTGGCATTAACGGAGAAGAAAACCTTGCGTTTACCGTTGCTGTTCACGTTGCAACAGTATTGAGCACACTCGTAATCTTTTGGAAACAAATAGTGTGGCTCTTTAAAGATTTGTTTAAATTTCAATGGAACGAGGGCACACGCTATGTAGCTTGCATAGTTGTTTCTATGATTCCTGTAGGCATAGTTGGTGTGTTCTTCAAAGACTATGTTGAAGATATTTTCGGTTCAGGACTGCTTGTTGTAGGCTGTATGCTTCTGCTTACAGCTTTCTTGCTTGCTTTTTCATACTATGCACACCCTCGTCAGAAAGAGAAAATTGGATTCTTCGACGCACTTGTTATAGGAATAGCTCAGGCATGCGCTGTAATGCCAGGTCTTTCACGTTCAGGAAGCACTATAGCAACTGGTCTTATCCTTGGAAACAAAAAGGAGTCTTTGGCTCAGTTCTCATTTCTGATGGTAATTCCTCCTATCCTTGGTGAGGCTTTGCTTGACGTTATGAAGGCATCAAAAGAAGGACTTTCAGCAGTTGCAGGCGATATATCAGCCACTTCCTTGATAGTTGGTTTCATCACAGCTTTTATTTTTGGCTGTTTGGCTTGTAAATGGATGGTGGATATCGTTAAGAAAGGTAAGCTTATATATTTTGCCGTGTATTGTGCCATCGTGGGATTAATAACTATAGCTTGTTCACTCTAAAGATAATATATGGATTTCAAAGCAGGCGAGATTTTCGCTATCGACAAACCCTATAAGATGACAAGTTTTGGAGCTTTAGCTCACGTGCGTTATGTGCTCAGTCACACACTTGGACATAAGGTAAAGATTGGTCATGCAGGTACACTTGATCCTTTGGCAACAGGTGTTCTTATTCTCTGCACAGGAAAGGCAACCAAACAGATAGAAACCTTACAGAGTCACACAAAAGAATATATAGCTGATTTACAACTTGGAGCAACCACCGTTAGCTACGATATGGAACATCCTGTGAATGCAGAATTTCCAACCGAGCATATCACTCGCGAACTCATAGAGAAAGAGTTGGAACAATTCATAGGTGACATTGACCAAGTCCCCCCAACATACAGCGCAGTAAAAGTTGACGGCAAACGTTCATACGATTTACGCCGTGCTGGAGAAGAAGTTAAACTTGCTCCAAAGCACGTGCACATTGAAAGTATAAACATTGAAGATTTCAATGTAGATAAGATGTCTTTGCGTCTGCATGTTGTGTGCGGTAAGGGTACATATATTCGTGCGTTGGCACGCGATTTAGGTAGAGCACTCAACAGTGGAGCTTATCTTACAGATTTAAGACGTACACGAGTGGGCGATTATTCTATAGCCAATTGTATTGACTTTGACAATATCAAAAGTTGGGTAGAGAATAATATGCCAAGCAAGGAGGAAGAAACAAAACAGTAAAACCGAAAGGAAGAATAAAATAATATGAAGTTATCACAGTTTAAGTTCAATTTGTCTGAGGAGCAGATAGCACTTTATCCTCACACTACCGAAAAGAAGTTTGTAAACAGTAAGGGTGAGGAAGTTACCTTTAACGTTACCCGTCGTGATGAGGCACGTTTGATGGTTGTTCACAAAAAATCAGAAACCATTGACATGTATCAGAAGGACGAGAATGGTGAACCAATAGAGGGTAAATACCTTGAGTTCAAGAATCTTCTCGACTACTTTGACGAGGGTGATGCTTTTATCCTTAACGATACAAAGGTGTTCCCTGCTCGTCTCTATGGAACAAAGGAAAAGACCGATGCCAAGATTGAGGTTTTCCTACTTCGTGAGCTCAATGAGGAGATGCGCCTATGGGATGTATTGGTAGAGCCTGCACGCAAGATTCGTATTGGAAACAAACTGTTCTTTGACGAGGCAGGTAGTATGGTTGCCGAAGTTATTGACAATACAACAAGCCGTGGCCGTACACTTCGTTTCCTATATGACAACGATCAGGATCACGACCAGTTCAAGAAAGACCTCTTTGCTCTAGGTGAATCTCCTCTTCCACGATACATCATCGACCGTCGTGAAGAACCACACGCAACAGAAGACGACCTTGAGGATTTCCAAACAGTATATGCCAAGAACGAGGGTGCTGTAACTGCTCCTGCAACAGGTCTGCACTTCTCACGTGAGATGATGAAGATGATGGAAATTCGAGGCATTAATCCTGCATACATAACAGTTCACTGCGGTTTAGGTAACTTCAGTCCAATCGAGGTAGAAGATCTCACCAAGCACAAAATGGACTCAGAGCAGATGATTATCAACAAGGAAGCTTGTGATATTGTAAACAACGCAAAACGCGCAGGCAAGAAAGTTCTTGCTGTGGGTACAAGTGTTGTAAAGGCAACAGAGAGTGCTGTTGGTACTGACGGACTGCTCAAGGAATTTGATGGTTGGACTAACAAGTTTATCTTCCCTCCATACGATTTCGGACTGGCAAATTGCATGGTTTCTAATTTCTATCATCCATACTCTACCCTATTGATGGAAACAGCAGCCTTCGGAGGTTATGACCTAGTTATGGAGGCATACGAACTTGCTGCCAAGAATGGTTATATGTTTGGTTGCTACGGCGATAGTCTGCTCATACTTAATGACTAATAATGCACAAGGTTTATCTTTCATTAGGAGCAAACATTGGCAATCGCAAACGTGCCATGAGACAAGCCATCGAGAAACTTGATGAGCTTGTAGGGTCGGTTGT
>DGRY01000127.1:0-315 GCA_002391185.1 Prevotella sp. UBA4376 | reverse complement strand
TATATGAAACTAAACCTTGGGGATTTGAATCGCCTAATGATTTCATTAACTGTTGCGTGCTTGTTGACACACCTTTGGCACCACGACAGCTTCTTGAGACAACCCAGCACATTGAACGCGAGCTTGGCAGAGTAGAAAAAACATCTTCTGATCATGAATATCACGATCGGGTTATAGACATCGACATATTGCTATATGACGACATTAAGGTTGATGAGCCTGATTTAAAAATTCCTCATCCTTTAATGTATGAACGCGATTTCGTGATGACTCCTTTAAAAGAGATTATGAAATAACAAAATAAAAGCTGCATCC
>DGRY01000142.1 GCA_002391185.1 Prevotella sp. UBA4376 | reverse complement strand
TCATGAATGCTTATACGCAGTTGACTGTGCGCTATCGTAGAGACATTCCTGACTTGTTCCGTTATAATGCTTTTGTGGTAATAAGCGATGGTGTAAATAATAAATATGGTACGATGTTTACGCCTTATGAGTTCTTCTATGCCTGGAGAAAAGTGGAACAGACAGACAAGGCTAATGATGGTATCGACTCGCTGCACACAATGATGCAAGGGTTGTTTAGAAAGGAACGTTTGTTGAGTGTGATAAAGGATTTTGTGTTTTTTCCAGACAACTCGAAGTGTGAACGAAAAATAGTTTGTCGTTATCCACAGTTCTTTGCTACACATCTGCTTTATAATAATATCTTGGAACACTCGCATATCAATATCAAGGGTGACGGAAAAGGTGGCACATACTTTGGCGCTACAGGATGTGGAAAGAGCTTGACGATGCTGTTCTTGACTCGTATGCTGATGCGAAGCCGTCATTTGGCTTCGCCAACAATAGTGCTAATTACTGACAGAACGGATTTGGATGACCAACTATCAGTACAATTTATGAATGCAAAGCAGTTTATAGGTGACGAGACGGTAATTAATGTGGAGACACGCAAAGAGTTGGGTGAACTGCTGAGAGGAAGAAAGAGTGGTGGTGTGTTTCTAACAACCATACAAAAGTTTAGCGAAGATACAGACTTGCTGTCTAACCGTGCCAATATAATTTGTATCTCGGATGAAGCTCATCGTTCTCAAACAAACATCACGCAGAATATTACGATTACTGATAAAGGTGTAAAGCGTAGCTATGGCTTTGCCAAGTATCTACATGACTCATTACCAAATGCCACATACGTAGGTTTTACAGGTACTCCAATTGATGCAACAATAGATGTGTTTGGCGATGTTGTAGATAGCTACACAATGACAGAGTCGGTGGCTGACGGTATCACTCGACGCATTGTATATGAAGGTCGTGCTGCCAAGGTGTTTGTTGACCACAGAAAGTTGCAAGAGATTGAAAAATACTACCAGCAGTGTTTTGATGCTGGCACTAACGAATACCAGATAGAGGAAAGTAAGAAGGCTGTAACACAGATGGATAAAATCATCGGTGACCAAAATAGACTGGCTGCGGTGGCAAAGGATTTCGTAGAACATTACGAAAAGCGCATTGAAGAAGGCAGTACGGTATGTGGTAAGGCTATGTTTGTTTGCTCTAACCGACAGATTGCATACGATTTATATAAACAGATTATTGACTTGCGTCCTGAGTGGAAAGCTGAGAAGATAAAGATGGTGATGACTCGTTCAAAGGATGATGACAATACTCTGTATAACTTGCTGGGTAATGATGACGATAGAAAGAAGCTTGACTTAAAGTTCAAAGACCCTGAGTCGGAATTCAAAATAGCCATTGTGGTGGATATGTGGATTACGGGATTTGATGTGCCTTGCCTTGATACTATGTATATTGACAAACCATTGCAGAGTCATACACTCATACAGACCATTTCCAGAGTGAACCGTGTATATGAGGGCAAGGATAAGGGATTGGTAGTGGATTATATCGGCATCAAAAGTAACATGAACAATGCTTTGAAGCAATATGCCGGTGGTGGTGACATGGATGATAACGTGGAGACCATAGAGAAATCCCTGGTGATGGTGAAAGACGAGTTGGATATTTTGCGTAGGATGTTTGTACAATTCGACTATTCGAAGTTCACCACAGGTACGTCTTTAGAGCAACTCGAATGTTTGAAGCAAGCGGCAGAGTTTGTGCAGGCAACAGAAAAGATGCAAAACCTCTTTATGGGACATGTGAAGAAGTTAAAATCTGCATTTAATCTCTGTTTGAACCATGATGAGATCAGCGATAAAGAACGTGAAGACATTCATTTCTTTACAGGTGTGCGTTCTATTATATATAAACTGACGAAAGGAACTGCTCCTGATGCCTCACAGATGAACCGCAAGGTGAGTCAGATGCTTCAAGAAGCATTGCAGTCGGAGGGAGTTGAAGAAGTGGCTCAGGTGAATGCTGATACAAAAGATCTCGACCTGCTGAGTGAGGATTATATGGCACGACTTGAAAAACTTAGCTTGCCAAATACTAAGGTAAAGCTGATGGAGAAATTGTTGCGCACTGTCATTAATGAGTTTAAGAAGGTGAATAAGATGAAGGGTGTGGACTTTACCAAGCGCCTGAACTCACTAGTTGAGAAATACAACGATCGTAGCGATAATGCAATATTTGCCCAAGAGGTACTTGATGAGGTGGCTAAGCAGATGGCAGAACTGTTGAAGGAGGTGAACAAGGAGAAGAAATCCTTCAAAGACTTGGGAATCACCTATGAAGAGAAGGCTTTCTATGATATATTAAAAGATATTGCTAACAAGTTTGGCTTTGAATATCCTGAAGATAAGTTGCTTGTTCTATCGGCTGCAGTAAAGAATATGGTAGATGATAAATCAAAATACACCGACTGGGCAAACCGTTCTGATATTAAGGCTGAGTTACAGATGGATTTAATTCTCATACTTGCAGAACACGGATATCCTCCTGTTCCACAGGATGAGGTGTTTAAAGAAATCTTTGAGCAGGCAGAGAACTTCAAAAAGTATGAGGTAGAAGCTGCTTATATTAGTAGTAATGTGGATGACTCAAAAGTTGTTCCTATGTATCCTCAGATGGAAGGCTTTTCGGATATAGCAGCTGATGACCCGAGCGAAGAGTGATTGCCTTTATCATTTAGCTTAGCGTAGCTATGCTTCTTGCAAACTCATTGTCCTTGCTCCACTCTTTAGAGTGGGCATTTACGGCTGCATATTGTGATGGTTTGTGTTTGCCGTGGTAGTGTTTTAGGAAGTAGGCGTGGGCCTGTTTGATGTTGGTGGGTAGTGCCCATTTGCAGAAGAAATATATGTATTTGCCCATGTCCTTATGGCTGAAGTTGCTGGGCAGTAGTTCGTCGAAGTGAGCCACCACATTTCTTATTTTTGATATTTTGGCTGCATCTGTGCCCCAGTTCTTGATTTCATCAGTCTCAAGATTGAATTTCTGCTTTGCTGAAGCCATTTCTATGATGCAGAAATGATCCATCTCATCGGTGTTGTGCTTATGAAATTCTTTCTGTGCAAAGAGTTCTTCTGATGAGCTGTTTTTATACAGCTTATATGCTGGGTTTATATCTTGTAACATTTCTACAACATCATCGCTGATGAGACGAATAGTGCTTTTAAGACGTTTGCGAGCATCGTCTCTGTATTTGTTTAGAAGGTAGTTGCTCATCTTTGGGTCGCTCTTGATGGTGTTCTCCTGTGTTATTATCTCCTTGCATATATTAAAGCACTCTTTCTCGTTGTTGAAGAATGCCTGTAGTTCTCTAAAGAGCGTTCGCACTTCTTCGGGAATAGAGGGGTCTTTGATGTTGAAAATGCTCTTTTCGTATGTGCCATTCGCCAATACAGATTCCTTATGTATTGATTTTTGTTTTATGTTGAAACGCTGACAGGTTTTCTTGTCAGGGTGTTTGGTGGTGCATGTCTTTTTTAGAATCTCTTTATATGCTGCTGTGTGGCTTCTCATGTGTTTGAGAATGGCAGCTACCGTGTTATAATAGTCGTTGTGGTCGGTGGCAAATGAGGCATTGAATTCGTCTTTGTAACTCTTCAATCTCATCAGTTCCCTCTCCATTCTCTGGCGTGCACTTGTAATATATTCTATAAGTGCATTTATTTGAACGAGTTTCCAATTACGCATTTCAATAGCATAGAGCAGTTTGTCGCCCCCGCCAGTTTGAAAATTTTCGCATAGGGTGATAACGTTATTTAGGCTATCAACTGTTGGGTCGATGTCTGTGTTGTAGTAGTTTTTTAGTATTTCAGCTTTTTCCATGAAAAATGGTATTAAACTTACTTTTACACCTCATTGTTATATTACATAGGGTTAATTTTAAGGACAATCAATTCCCCTTGTGGAGCACAAAGATACAAAAAAACGAGAGCAGGACAAAATAAACGTGTTTATTTTTTATGCCGAGTGCATTGTAACTTCGGCAATGATAAAGGAAGCCTCTCCCATCCCTCCCCAAAGGGGAAGGGCTAACTAACAGGGTGCGTTTCTTGCTGTTATTTTTGGAATGTGTAATGTTTGTAATTGCATATTTTGATAGGGTTTTCGGTGCAAAGCACCGTGGTTTATCTCTGCAACGGTTTCAGCCGTAAGGATGGTGATTGAAAGATGCTAATGAAAGCTTGCTTTCAAATT